>NZ_JALPRH010000024.1:0-125781 GCF_030464795.1 Paraburkholderia sp. SECH2 | reverse complement strand
CCGATGATAGTGCGGATTCCCGTGTGAAAGTAGGTAATCGTCAGGCTCCCCAGCATGACCAGAAACCCCACCCCGAAAAGGTGGGGTTTCTGCGTTTACGCGGCAAAAACGTGGACGCAGAAAACATCGCCGCGGTGAGACTTTGCCCGAAGCGCTCCGGTTCTTCTGGTCTCACCCCTATCAGCAATACCTCAAAATCGCCGACGGTACTCCGCCCACCGTCCTGCATCATCTCATCCGTTTAAGCCCTTTTCCTCACCGGCGTCTGATACGACAAGCCTGCGGTGAAGCGGTCGAGCCGTTCACTGGCGTCGGTGATCGCCCAAAGGGGCGCGCTGTGCAGTTGTCGATCGTAGTTTGATGCGATTTTGGCAAAAAGCGCGAACCCAGCGCTGTCCAATCTCCACTCGCCGGTTTCGCGGCCGATATCGAAAACCGCTGACACAGCTCTCTCCGCTGCACCGATCTGCTCGCCCGTCGTCGAGCCAAAACCCGATTCAGCCAGAAAACCCGTCAACAGCATGACTTGCGTAAGCGTTTGCGCATCGCTCGTGCTGCCGGCACCCCGGCGCAAGGCGTCGAGCGCCAGATGCACACGCAGGGCAAGGTCGTCGGCGACCTGCCGTGCGATGGGCAACAGCATGGCTTTGTCATGCCGAGCACGTGCGGCGCCAGTCTTGCGGGAAAACGGAATAGGTTGTGCCATGACGGTCCAGTGTTATGCCTGTGCAGATGCAATAACGGCGCGGGCGGTAAAAGGTTGAGTCCTTATTGCGCGGCTATCACACCCCAATTTGGTCGTCGAAAGCGGTGGTATGGCTGTCTTAAGCCAATAGGCATAGATTGACCGGTGTATCCGAGCTTTCATCTCGATTGCACGGTTTTTTCCGATTCCTCTGGTTTGTCGCAGTATCGGATCGAACAGTCTCTGGAACTACCGGGTCCCGCATCATGGCGATTTTGGACATACCGGCCCTGCCTAGTCGTTGCGTTTGGAGGCTTGGTCGACCGTGGACACACTTTTAGTACACCCCTAACCTAGGCAAGCGACCCACATTCCGCTGCAAGCGCCGCGCCACCCAGTCGCAGCACCTGTCAAATCGGCTTCACTCCTGATCCGGCTCATCAACCGGCGCCACACTGCGGGCCCTCACGCGTCGGCGAATCTCCGAATCGAGAATCAGCCGGCCGCGCAACTTGCCCTTCATCCGCTTCACATAGCGAGGTGCTTCGGTCATGTGAACCACCATCAACTCGCGCACCTTTTCCACATCGCGTTCACGCGCCGCTTTCGTGATCGCTTTGTGAATCTTCACGTTGGCGAGACCGAATCGTTCATGTTCGACCTGCGGCGTGTCGTTACGAAACTCGATCAATTGCCGGATCATTTCGTTGATCAACTCGCAACTGAAGCGCAGGAACGGATTGGGATTCGCCGCCGCGAGGATGTCGTGAAAATTGACGTCTTCCTGACGTTGCCGAACGATGTCCTGTCCGCCATGTGACGAAGCCGGCCGGTCGCAGCACGCAATGCTTGCTTCGAGCGCCTCGAAGTCCTGCTCCGTCAGATGCGGCACCGCACCCGCCGCTAGCTCCGGCTCCAGCAATTTACGCACGGTGTAAATGTCGTCGATCGATACGTCCTTGAAGAACAGGTAGTTCTGCAAGAGCTGTAGCGTGCGATCAAGCGGCACTTCAACCACCATGCCGCCGCCGCTTGGGCCCGTGGTCACCTTGATGAGACCTTGCACCTCGAGAGACTTCAGTGCCTCGCGAATCGTGCTCTTGCTCACCGAAAAGAGCTGCTGCAATTCCACCTCGCGCGGCAGGCGGTCACCCGGTTTCAGGTCTTTCTCTGTGATGAGCCGCTTGATCTCTTCGGCGACCAGATCGCCGCGCTTTTGCTGCTTGATCTCAATCGCGGCGCCAGCCTTGGCGCGGTCGATGGCCATTTTCGTTACTCCCAGTTTTGTCCTGCATGCTTTCGACGGGCCGCCGGGCCCGTCGTGGCGCGGAAAGCCACGCCGCTGCCGCCAGGAATTTTGCCTTATTGACACTCGAATTTATTGTACCTACGATCGAGTCCAACCTATTTATCATGATAAATAGAACAAAGCCGGTGTGGTGAAAAACTTCTCGGCGGCCAGCAGGCTTTCGTCGTCGTTCGCGCAGTCTTTCAGTTTCGCAGTCGGTCAGTGCGTGTCTCTTTCTTAAGGAGCGTCATTTTGAATCGCCGAAATATGTTGAAGCTGGCCGCGTTGTCGGCCGTTCCGGGGACGTTGGGCTCGCTGGTCGCGCGTAGCGCGTTCGCGCAGGCCGGCACCTTGCAGTTCGCCTGTCCGGTGCCGATGTCAGGCCCGTTCGCGGCGAACGGTAAGTATGCCGACCTCGGCATGAAGCTCGCTATCGAGCAGTACGGCAAGGTACTCGGTCAACCGCTTGCGTACACGGTACTCGACACGGAAGGCAAACCCGCAACAGCCGTGCGCCGAGTGCAGGAAATCGCGCAGCAGAAGAATGCACGCTTCTTTGCCGGCGGTATTTTGTCATCCGAAGCATTGGCAATGGGTAAGGAAGTCCAGAAAGCCGGCGGCATCTTTATCACCACAGCAGGCGCGGACGAAATCACCGGCAAGGACTGCAACGACGCGACTTTCCGCTGGTCCGTGCCGACTTACGGCGCGATCGAACAGACCGTGCGTCCGTTGATCCAGATGATGCCGAAAGCCAAGCGCTGGTACACCATCACGCCGCAATACGTATTCGGCGATGGTTTGCTATCGGCGGCCAAGGCGATTTTCAAGGAGAAGGGCATTGAGCACGTGGGCAATAGCTACCACTCGCTCAACGAGAAGGAATTCAGCGGCTATCTGACGAATGCAGTCGCCGCGAAGCCTGACGTCCTGCTGATTCTCAACTTCGGTTCGCAATCGTCCGATACGTTGCGCCAGGCCGTGAGTTTCGGCATGAAGAACAATTGCACGATTCTGCTCGCGTGGGCTTCCGGGTTGGAGCAGTTCGAATCGCTCGGTGCTGACCTGTGCGAAGGCGTCTATTTTGGCGCACAGTATTGGCACGACATCGACTCGCCGCTCAATCGCGATCTCGTCAAACGCAGCAATGCCGCGTTCAAGGCCAATCCCAACTACAGTCTCGCAGGTTCTTACATCTGCACAAAGATCCTGCTCGACGGCATCGTGAAAGCGGGCACAGTCGATCCGAAGAAGGTGGTCGCAACGCTCGAGGGGATGAAGTACGACGGCTTGACCGGTCCGGAGGAAGTCCGCAAGGGCGACCATCAGGTGCTGAAGAACTACTATCTGTTGAAGGGCAAGGCGAAGAACAAGATGAAAAACGCCGACGACTACGCGGATATCGTGAGCTCCGGCCAGTCGTTCCTCCCGCTCGACAAGACCGGCTGCAAGATGGCCTGATGCATCAGCGCCGCAAGCAACGCGGCACGCTCATTAGCGAAACTCCATCGCTACACCCTTTAGACGGACGCCATGAACGTTTATCTCCTGCAGATCGTCAACGGCATCGGAGTGGGAATGCTGTATTTCCTGCTCGCGGTCGGTTTGTCGATCGTGTTCGGCCTGCTGCGCTTCGTGAATTTCGCGCACGGCGCGTTCTATCTGCTCGGCGCGTACTTTTGCTATCAGGCCATGCAGTGGTCGATGAATTTCTGGACCGCGCTCGTTGTCGTGCCGATCGTCGTCGGCGCGCTTGCGTGGATCGTCGAGAAGCTGATTCTTCGGCACGTCTACGCGCAACAGCATGAGTTTCATATTCTCGTGACGGTCGGCCTCGCCCTCGTCGTGCAGGAATGTGCGATCCTGGTCTGGGGGCCGCTCGGCGACAACGTGCCGGTTCCCGACATGCTGAACGGCGTGGTGATCTGGGGCAGTTTCGTATATCCGAAGTACCGCCTGTTTGTGATCGGCTTCACGGCTGTGCTGGCTGCGCTGTTGTGGTGGGTGCTGGAGGGCACACGGCTCGGTAGCGCGGTGCGCGCCGGCAGTGAATCGACGGAAATGGTGTCGCTTCTTGGCATCAACGTGATGCGTGTTTTCAGCCTGGTGTTCGCGCTAGGCGCCGCCACTGCCGCTTTGGCCGGTGTGCTCGCCGCGCCGATTCGCGGCGTTGATCCGTTCATGGGCATCGAGGCGCTCAGCGTCGCGTTCGTCGTGGTGGTAGTCGGCGGAATGGGCAACTTTCTGGGCGCGCTGGTAGGCGGACTGCTGGTCGGCATCGTGCAGAGCGTGATGAGTACGCTGTGGCCGGAAGGCGCACGGCTGATGATTTATGTCGCGATGGCCGCCGTGCTGCTGCTACGGCCGAACGGCCTGCTTGGGAGAGCGGCATGATCGATACCTCGAAACCTGCTGTTCATGATGCCTCTTCCCGGCCGGCTCAACGCAGCTTGAAGCATGCGTTGCATCGCTATCGCTTCCTGTTGCTTGCGTTACTGGTCGTGTGCGTATTGCCGCTGACGTTACGTTCCGGATCGTTAGCCACAGAAGTACTCGTGTTCGCGCTCGCCGCGCTCGGTTGCAATCTGCTGCTCGGCCATACGGGTTTGCTCTCTTTCGGGCAGGGTATCTTCTTCGGACTCGGCAGCTATTGTGCGGGCCTCGTCCTGACCAAAACGGGCATGCCGATACCTGTGGCGCTGCTTGCCGCGATCGTGATCGGCGCGGCTGCCGCGGCGCTGGTCGGCTGGTTTTCGATTCGTCAACGCGGCACGTACTTCGTCATGTTGACGCTTGCATTCGGGCAGTTGTTCTACTTCCTCGCCTACACCACGCCCGATCTGACCGGAGGTGACAACGGCTTGCTCGACATCCCACGCCCGGCGCTGGGGTTATTCGGCAAGGCACTCTTACCGTTGACTTCGCCGTGGCAGTACTACGCTTTCGTCGCCGTGCTGTTCCTCGTGGTGTTCTGGTTGCTGATGCGTGTCTCGCATTCGGTATTCGGCCGCACGTTGCTGGCGATCCGCGACAACGAGGCGCGTGCGGCCGCAGTCGGCTATGACGTCAAACGCTTCAAGCTCATGGCGTTCGTGATCTCCGGCGCAGTGACGGGCCTCGCTGGCGCGTTGCATGCGCTGATGACCGGCATCGCGCCACTGTCCAACATCGATTACCACACGAGCGAGATGATTCTCGTGATGACGGTGATCGGTGGCACGGGCAATCTGTTCGCCTCGGTGCTGGGCGCAGCGTTCTATGTGCTGTTCGCCGACTGGTTGTCCACGCTATGGCCGCGCTGGCTGTTGCTGCTCGGCATCGTGCTGATCGCCGTTAGCCTTTTCATGCAGCGCGGGCTATGGGGCTTGGGCGAACGAATCTGGCAGGCGCTGCGGCGTAACTCATCCGCAGACGCTGACAACGATACTGGCAACCACGCAACTGAGGAGCGCATATGACCGAAGCGATTCTGCAAGCGAGCGACGTGGTGAAGCGGTACGGCAAATTCACGGCGCTCTCCGAAGTCAATCTGCGCGTCATGCCACGCACCGTGCACTCAGTGATCGGTCCGAATGGCGCGGGCAAAACGACGCTGTTTCACGTGTTGACGGGCACGTTGCCCATCACCGACGGGAAGATCATCTTCGACGGTCACGACGTGACGCATGAGCCGGACCATAAACGCGTGCGTCGCGGCGTCGCGCGTTCGTTCCAGGTGACGAGCCTGTTCGCCAATCTGAGCGTGCGCGAAAATCTGCGGCTTGCCGCGCAAGGTGTCGACGCGGTGCGTGCGTTGAACGCATGGACGCCACCGCATGGTGCACTCACTCACGCGGACACCGTCGACAGTGTGCTTGAACGCCTCGCATTGCAGCGCTTTAGCGAGGTGCCGGCGGGCGCGCTATCGCACGGCCAGCAGCGACGGCTTGAAGTCGGCATGGCGCTCGCAGCGCGGCCCAAGGCGATCTTTCTGGATGAGCCGACTTCCGGCATGGGCATCGACGACCTCGACGACATGAAGCAGTTGATCCGTGGCCTGCGTGACGATTACACCGTCGTGCTGATCGAACACAACATGGGCATCGTGATGGACATCTCCGACACGATCACCGTCATGCAACAAGGGCGCGTGCTGGTGGAAGGACGGCCGGACGATATTCGCGGCGACGAGCGTGTGCGCAGTGCCTATCTCGGCAACATGATTACCGGAGGCCGCGCATGATTCTCGACGTTCAGCAGATGCACGGCTTCTACGGCAAGAGTCACATCCTGCAAGGCGTGTCCCTGCAAATCAACGATGGCGAGACGGTCACGCTGCTAGGCCGTAACGGCGCAGGTAAGTCGACTACGCTCAAGGCCATTGCCGGTGTTGTCACACCGCAGCGCGGGATGGTGACGCTCAACGGTACGACAATCAACGGCATGCCGCCGCACAAGATAGCTTCGCGAGGCGTGTGCTTCGTGCCAGAACATCGCGGTGTCTTTCGTCTGTTGACCGTCGAAGAAAACCTAAGGCTCGGCGCGCGCAAGAATTCGCCGTGGCAACTCGAAGACATCTACCGCATATTTCCACGCCTGAAAGAGCGGCGCACGAATGGTGGCGCGCAACTCTCCGGCGGCGAACAACAGATGCTCGCGATCGGCCGTGCGCTGATGAATCATCCGCGGCTGTTGATGCTTGACGAACCGGTTGAAGGTCTCGCGCCGGTGATCGTCGAAGAGATCGTCGCGCAACTCAAGTTGATCCGTGAAGCGGGCGTCGCGATTCTGCTGGTTGAGCAGAACCTGGAAGTCTGCACACAACTCGCGGATCGCCACTACATCATCGAACAAGGCGTGATCGTGTACGAAGGCGACAACGCCTCCTTCGCCGCCGACGACTCGATCAAGGACCGTTTTCTGGGCGTGGGCGTCGTCTAACGCCCACGCTGTCTTCATTACGAGTACGAGGAAGCATCGATGCAAGTTCATGAATCAACAACCGTCGCGACGCTCGATGATCTGCGTGTCGACGGCGCACGGCTCTGGGACAGTCTCATGCAACTCGCGCAAATCGGCGCGACGGAAAAAGGCGGTGTATGCCGGCTCGCGTTGACTGACCTGGATCGCAAGGCGCGTGACCTCTTTGTCGCGTGGGCAAAGGAAATTGGCTGCAGCGTGCGGATCGACGCGATCGGTAATATCTTCGCGCGTCGCGCGGGTTTGCGTGACGACCTGCCACCGGTGATGACCGGCAGCCACATCGATACGCAGCCCACGGGCGGCAAGTTCGACGGCAATTACGGTGTGCTGGCTGGTCTTGAAGTGTTGCGCACATTGGCCGACGCCAACGTGCGGACGCTCGCGCCGCTGGAAGTCGCGGTGTGGACCAATGAAGAGGGCTCGCGTTTCGTGCCGGTGATGATGGGTTCAGGCGTGTTCGCCGGTGCGTTCACGTTGGAGCATGCGCTCGAACAACGCGATCGCGAGGGCATTTCGGTGCGCGACGCGCTCGCGTCAATCGGTTATGCGGGCGACAGTGGGAAGCCTCATGCAGTCGGCGCGTATTTCGAAGCGCATATCGAACAAGGGCCGGTGCTGGAGGCGCATGACACGACGATCGGCGTCGTACAGGGCGCGTTAGGTCAGCGCTGGTACGACGTGACAGTGCACGGCATGGAAGCGCACGCCGGCCCTACACCGATGGAACTGCGCCGCGACGCATTGCTCGTTGCGGCCGATCTGATTCACGCGGTGAATCGCATTGCCCTCGATCACGCGCCGCATGGGCGCGGCACGGTCGGCTGGCTCAACGTGCATCCGAATTCGCGCAACGTGATTCCAGGCCGCGTGACCCTGACGGCCGATCTGCGGGCCGCTGACGATGCCTCGCTCACAGAGATGGATGCCGCACTACGCGCTGCCTGTGCGACCGCCGGTGAGAAGGCCGGCATTACGGTCGACGTCGAACAAGTGGTGTATTTCCCGCCCCAACCGTTCGCGGCGGATCTGGTCGCCGCGGTTCAACAGGGCGCGGACACGCTCGGCTTTTCGTCGATGGACGTCATCAGCGGCGCGGGCCACGACGCCGTTTATCTCGCACGCGTCGCGCCAGCAGCGATGATCTTCGTACCGTGCAAGGACGGCATCAGCCACAACGAAATCGAAGACGCACGCGCGGACCATCTGGAAGCCGGCTGCAACGTGCTATTGCAGGCGATGCTGAACGCCGCGCAAACGGCGGGGGGCACGGAAGCATGAAAGTCCTGATTGCAAGGATGAACCACGAGACCAATACATTCTCGCCGGTGGCCACGCCGCTTGCAGCGTTCGGCCGCAATGGCCCGAGCTACGGCGAAGACGCGTTCAACGAAAACAAGGGCATGCAGACGGCAATGGCCGCGTTCATCGACGCAGCCGAGCGCGAGCATGCCGGGATCGTGACGCCCATTTCCGCATCGGCGAATCCGAGCGGACCCGTCGAAGCCGCCGCGTACGACGCGATCTGCGAGGCAATCGTTGCGGCCGCAACGGGTTGCGATGCCGTGATGCTTGACCTGCACGGTGCCATGGTCGCCGAAAATACGAACGACGGCGAAGGCGATCTGCTCGAACGCGTGCGCGCCGCGTTGCCGAACGTGCCGATTGCCGTCGCACTCGATCTGCATGGCAACGTCACGCAGAAAATGATCGACAACGCCGACGTGATCGTCAGTTTCAAAACCTATCCGCACGTCGATATGTACGAGACCGGCGCGCATGCGGCGCGTCTGCTGTTCGACCTGGTCCACGGCAAGGCGAAGCCGGTGATCGCATGGCGCCAGCCGCCGCTGCTCACGCATACGCTGCGCAGCGCGACGACCGAAGGTGCGATGAAGCGCGCGGTAGACGCCGCACGCGCGGCAGAGGTCGATGGCGTGCTGGCTGTGTCGGTGTTGTCCGGCTTTTCGCTCGCTGACATCGCGGCGCCATGTATCAGCGTCGTCGTGGTGGCGAACGGTGACCGTGCGAAAGCGGAATCGGTAGCGGAGCGCATCGCGCGACAGATCTGGAACGAGCGCGAAGATTTCGTTTATCGCAGTGCGGCGCTGGCCGAATCTGTCGCACAGGCCGCGGCGCTCGCACAGGGCACGGACAAACCGGTACTGCTGCTCGATCACGGCGACAACTGCATGTCGGGCGGCACGTGCGACACGATGGACCTGCTGGAGGAAGCGCTTAAGCAGAAGCTCGAAGGGGTCGTGAGTGGCCCGTTGTGCGATCCGCAGGCCGTCGCGGCGCTGATGGCTGCGGGCGTCGGCAGCACGGTGACGGTGACGATCGGCAACAAGGTCGCAAGCAGCGCGGTGACGCCGCGGCCGCCGGTTGCCGTGACCGGCGTAGTGCGCGCTCTGACCGATGGCGAATACGTGATCAGCGGTCCGACCTACACAGGCCAGCGTGCATTCATGGGGCGCGCGGCCGCGCTCGACACCGGCACGGTCAAGCTCGTGATGACCGAGCGCACGCACGAACCATGGGACCTCGGCGTGTTCGAGAGCGTCGGCATTGATCCGCGCCGCGCACGTTTCCTGTTACTCAAATCACGCATGTACTGCCGGCCGGTTTTTGTGCCGATCGCCGCCGGCCTGGTGGAGTGCGATAGCCGTGGTGTGACGAGTTCGGATTACGGGCTGTTTAAGTTCGTGCACGTGAAGCGGCCGGTGTTTCCGCTGGACGCGCAGACTGAGTGGGCGTCGACGAACTGAAGCGAGTTGAACAATGAACCACGCGACGAATCGACGGACATTCGCCCATGAACATACTTGCCCCGCAGGGCTTGTGCGGCGCGTCCGGAGTCTCTATAATTCGCGCCTCTAAAGGCTCGTAGCTCAGTTGGTTAGAGCACCACCTTGACATGGTGGGGGTCGTTGGTTCGAATCCAATCGAGCCTACCAACGCATATGTGACGTAGACGAAAGCGGCTCCGCTTTCGTCTACTGTCATGTTCTCGCATCACATCGGCGCACTTCATCATCGTGCAGCTGTCCTGTCAGTTTATCCCCTTCGTATTGCCCGTATTTCGCCACAGCGTGATTCGTTCGCTGTTCGAATCCGTAAAACAACGCGGGGGTTGTGCATAGAATCGCGTCAACCACCGCTTTGTCCAGGCCGAGTTCCAATAGCGTCGATAACGACTGGCCGTAGTTCATCACCTGCTCGTACTGAGTATGGGGCCAGTCGCTTCCCCACATCAGCCGCTCAGCGCCGAAGTGTTCGACAAGCAGGCTCGTCGCCTCACGCACAAAACCCGAACCCGGAACTGCACATCGGTACGCGCCCGAGACCTTGACCCACACGCGACCGGTTGCGCCATAACCGAGCAACCTCTTGAAGCCGGGATCGTGAATTCCTTTCTCTGGGTCGGGGCGTCCGAAATGATCGACGACCACGGGTACGCCAGCTTCGAGCAAGCGGTCGAGCATCGGTGCCAGGTCCTGCGCATTCCGGTGCAGTTCGACGTGCCAACCCAACCTCGACAATCGCTCAAGCAACGGCGTCCATGATTTCGCGCCCAGATCCGGCAATGCCTGCTCGATCAGATTGAGCCGTATGCCGGTTACGCCGCGACCATGTAGGTCCGCCAGCGTTTCCTCTGAAGCATCGGGCGCAACGACCGCTACGCCCCTTAAGCGGTGCGTATCTCGCGACAGTGCTTGTAGCAGGTAGCGATTGTCCGTCCCGAGAAAACTCGGCTGCACGAGAACCGCGCGCCCGATGTCGTGCGTGTTCAGCAGTTGCAAATACGTGTCGAGCGTGGCGTCGTAGCCCGGCGCGTAGCGCCGGCTATCCGTGAGCGGCAAACCTCTCTCGAAGACATGCGCGTGAGTGTCCACGCGGCAGGAGTGGGACTGGGCGACGGATACGGGAGCACCCATGATCAACCCCGCGGCGGGTCCAGGGTCAATCGCGCGTTGTCGACGGCATCGGGCGCCGATTCTGGCACCACGCCACGCAGACGTTTGCCGCGCGTCTCGGGAAGCAGCAACACGGCGATCATCGCGAGACCGTAAGCAATGGCCGCGTCGATTCCGATTGCCATACCGAGCGACATCGAATGACTCATGTAGCCGACGAGCACAGGGAAGCCCGCCGAAGCGATCCGTCCGAAGTTGTAGCAGAATCCGACGCCTGTGCCGCGCATGTCGGCCGGATACAGTTCGTTGAACAGCGGGCCGAGACTCGCTGGAATGCCCGCGGCGAACAAGCCGAGTGGGAAGCCCAGCACGAGCATTTGCGTGTTGCTCAGCGGCAGCATCACGTAAGCGAGCACTGTAACGATGCAGCAGAACGCGAAGAGGGCGACGTTGCGGCGGCGGCCAATGCGGTCGAGCAGATAAGCACTCGCCATGCAGCCGCACCAGAAAGCCACGATGACAACCGCCAGATAGCCACCAGTGTTCAGAACCGATAGGTGCCGTTCTTTGGCAAGGAAGGTGGGCAGCCAGGTCATGATCGCGTAGTACCCGCCATGTGCGCCAGTGCCCAGCACGGCGCCGATCACGGTGGTCCGGAGCACGCGCGGCTGGAAGACCTGGGTTATCTGCCCGAGCACCGACACCTTGGGCGCAGTGCTTGCCGTCGCGACGCGTGCCGGTTCCTTCAGATTGCGCCGCACGAATAGCACCAGGCCGGCCGGCACGAGGCCGACGGCGAACATTACACGCCATGCGGTGTCCGACGGCAACCAGGAGAACGCCGCTGCATACACCAGCACGGCTGCACCCCAGCCGACCGCCCAGGCGCTTTGCACGGCACCCATCGCCTTGCCGCGGTGTTCGGTACGAATGGTTTCCGCCATCAATACCGCACCTGCCGCCCACTCACCGCCGAATCCGAATCCTTGCAGCGCCTTGAGAACCAGGAGTTGCGGGAAGTTTTGCGCGAACGCGCAGAGAAAGGTGAAGCCGGCGAACCAGAGGATCGTTATTTGCAAGGTCCGGACCCGTCCGATGCGGTCCGATAACGCGCCGGCGATCCAGCCGCCGAGCGCCGAAGATATCAAGGTGACGCTGCTGATCGCGCCGGCCTGCGTATGGTCGATGCCGTACGCGGCAATGATCGCGGGGATGGCGAGGGTGAACATTTGCACATCGAGCGCGTCGAGCCCCCAACCCGCAAAGCACCCCCAGAAGGTGTTGCGTTCGAGGGACGTGCCTTGCTTGTACCACGTGAACATAGCCGTCTCCGTCGTGCTTATCATGTAGTCATATATATGACTGTATGAATGGTGGTCGCAAAGTCGCCAAAAGTCATTGAGTATTAACCCTTGCTCACGTCGCCGCCGCGGGATGTTGTACAGTAGTTACTCCTCTGAACAACTATATGAATGCTATGGACGCAACCTCTTTTGTGACCAAGCCGGATGGTCGGTTGCCCCGTTATCAGCAATTGCGTGACGACCTGGTTGGCCGCATTGCCGCAGGCGAATGGGCGTTGGAGGAACCCATCGCCACGGAGGCGGAGTTGGGGCAGTTCTATAACGTCTCCACTGGCACGGTTCGTAAGGCGATCGATCTGCTCGTTGTCGACGGCGTGCTCACGCGCAGCCAGGGCAAGGGCACGTTTATTCGCCGGCCCCGTTTCGATTCGTCGCTGTTTCGTTTCTTCCGTTTCAAGTCGCGCGACGGCGAGCCGGTGCGGCCGACCGCGCGCGTGCTCAAGCGCGAGATCGTGAAACCCGGCGAAGAAATTCGCTCTACTTTGGGCATGAAAGCCTCTGAGAAAGCGATCCACCTCTCGCGTGTGCGCCTGATCGAAGGCCAGGCGGTTCTGTCTGAAGAAATCTGGTTGCCGCGTGCGCGTTTCGAACCCTTGGCCACGTTGTCGCTCGACGATTTCGAGGACTTGTTGTATCCGTTGTATGAACGTCTTTGCCGGCAGATCGTGGCGTCCGCCACGGAAATCTTAAGAGTAGAACAAGCCACATCCGACGATGCCTCGCTTCTCGATGTAGCGGTCGGCAGCCCTGTCATCCAGGTCCAGCGTGTCGCATCGGACTTCGCGGGCACGCCGTTCGAATGGCGTAGCACGCGCGGCACAGCCACGACGTTTCAGTACCAGGTGGAAATCCGCTGAGTCAGTGACTCGCTGGAATACAGCGGAGCTGATCCGCCTCAACCTCACCCCCCGCTTTTTGAACGCGGCGCCCCTAGAAATCGCTGGGGCTGCACGCGCCTATCCGGGTATCACCCCATGGTGTCCGATGCCAGTTCATATAAACATATATATGACTACATCAATCTGGCCGTTTCCCTGGACGTAGCGGCTGCCATGCCGCGAAGCGAAAGGCGAAGGCGGCCGGCGAGAAAACCGGAGCGGACATGTCTACGCAGGCAGGATTTGAGCAGCAGGTAATGAGGAAGATGGCGTGGCGGCTGATGCCGCTTCTGATCGTCATGTTTCTGATTTCGTTTATCGACCGCCAGAACGTCGGTTTCGCCAAGCTGGAGATGGTGCATGCCCTCGGCATGACGGAGGCGTCATATGGCCTCGGCGCTTCGCTGTTCTTCATCGGCTACCTTATCTTCGAGGTGCCCAGCACGCTGGCATTGCATCGCTTCGGCGCTCGGACCTGGCTCGCGCGGATCATGATGACCTGGGGTGTGGTCACGGTGCTGATGGCGTTCGCGCGCTCGCTGCCCGTTTTCTATTCCTTTCGCTTCGCACTGGGCGTTGCCGAAGCCGGCTTCTATCCCGGCGTCATCTACTACCTTACGCAGTGGTTCCCGCAAAGCTATCGCACCAAAGTGCTGGGGTTCTTCACGCTGGGTAGCTCGCTCGCCAACATGCTGGGCTCGCTGGTCGGCGGTCTTCTGCTGACGTTAGGCGGCACGTGGGGTTTCGCGGGTTGGCAGTGGGTGTTCATCGCCACCGGCATTCCCGCCATTCTGATTGCGTTCGTCGCGCTCAAATTCTTGCCGAATTCGGTGCAGGAAGCGCCGTTCCTTTCGCAGCAGGAGAAGGATGTCGTCATCGCCGCGCTCAAGCGGGAAGCGTCGGATGATGCCAAGGCGACGCGGCCTTGGGGCGCGTTGCTCGATCCGAAGGTTCTCATGTTCGCGTTGACGTACATGCTGATGTCGACGTCGTTGTACGGGGTGACCTACTGGATGCCGACGCTGCTGAAAAGCGATGGCGTGTCGTCGTCGCTGAACGGTCTGCTGAACATGATTCCGTGGGCGCTCGCGACACTGCTTCTGCTGTGGCTGCCTGGGAAGCTCAAGCGTGAGCGCGTCGTGTTGAAGGCGATGAGCGTGGTGGCCGGCATCGGCGTCGTTTGCTTTGCGTCGAGCCTGGTTCTGCCGACAGCGTCGCTGCGTTTTGCCGCGCTGTGTCTGGGCGGGGCGTGCATCCCCTTGCTCTATCCGTGCTTCTGGTCGCTGCCCCCGCGATTCTTCTCTGGCGCAAGGGCCGCAGCGAGCGTGGCGGCGATCAACGCAATCGGCAATCTGGGCGGCTTTGCCGGGCAGAACCTGATGCCTTATGTCGGCAAGGTGGCGCACAGCCATGTTGCGCCGATGCTGGTGCCGACGGCGTGCCTGTTTGCGTTGGGGATCGGCACGGCTCTGGCCGCGCTGATCGGCGCGCGCCGCAGGATGACGCTCGAGTCGGCGACGATTCGTCCGACGTAGATCCCGTCAGGGACGGAGCAGGTCGAAGCCGGCCAGCACGACAACCCCGCTTACCACGATCAGCGCTACCGAATGCTGTCCGAAGTAAAGAAGGGCCGCGGCCGACCAGCTCGTCGCTGCAAATGCTGCAATACGTTTCATGCTTTAAAACCCCAATGCAATAGCCAGCAACCCGCTGACCACCCCGCAAACCACCACGGCCAGCGCCACCACCGTCAGCACGCGCCTCGGGAACGAGCGCCCAAGCATGGCCATCGACGGCACGCTGATTAGCGGCAGCGTCATCAGCAACGCGCCAGCCGGACCCGCGGCCATGCCGAATGAGAGCATGGCCTGAATGATCGGCACTTCGCCCGCGGTCGGAATCACGAACAAGGTTCCGGCGATCGCCAAAGCGACGATCCACAGCAGGCTGTTATCGATGCTGGGTCCGATGTGCGGGAACAGCCATGCTCGCGCGGCGCCGAGAATCAGCACCAGGACGATGTATTCGGGAATCAGCCGCAGCGTCATTGTTCCGAGGATTTTCACCCAGCGTGTGAACGCGGTGCCCGGGTCGTCGGTGGTGACGAGTTGTGCCATGGCTTCGCGCGACGCCTCGGCTTCCTTCGGCGTGACCATGCGGTTCACCAGATAGCCGAGGCCGAACACCATCACGAGGCCGAGGGCGAGCCGCAAGCCCATCCATTGCCAGCCGAGCACGAAGCCCATGAAAATCAGCGTGGCCGGATTCAAAGCAGTATTGCCCAGCCAGAACGCGATCGCCGCACCTGGTGCCGCCTGACGGGCGCGCAAGCCGGCCACGACCGGCGCCGCGCAGCACGTGCACATCATGCCCGGCAACGACATCAAGCCGCCCTTCACCACGCTGCTGAAATCGGTCCGGCCGAGCGCGCGTGCGACCCATTGCGGCGGAATCAACGCCTGCACCGCCGAGCCCAGCAGAAGGCCTAGCACCATGGCTTGCCAGATCGCCTTACCGTAGGCCAACGCGTAATCGAAGGCGGCCTGCCACGAGGCTGCAGGCGCGCTCGACGCCGTACCCATCAGGATCGACTTGCCGATGGAATGCTGACTTGCAGCGACGAACGCCCGGTTGTAGTACGGAAACCACTTCACATAGAAGAGCCCGACGACGGCAATCAGCAGGAACACGATCCAGCCGAGGGCGACGCGGGGCTGCCGAAGGGTTGATTGCATGATGAATGATCTTGAACGTTAGTTTTTAGTCAGATGACAGCGAGCGCGCTGTTATCGAGTTGGGCAAGCAGGGCTTTTGCCTGCTCAACGAGATCGGCGTCGTTAGGCCGAAAATTCATTTGCAACGCCTGTGGCAACTGCACGAAATGCTGATGGCTGCTGCGCGCATACGCCGGATCATAGTGCCGTTCAATCAGCTCGCGCGCGAGCTCGGCCCGGCTATTTTCATCGACGAGGTGTTGCCAGCCCGTGACACGTTCGCGGCTATGCAAACCGATCATCTTCTGCAACTGCGCTTTCAACGATTCAGGATCGTCGAACAGATGCGCGTAGTCATGCAGCAGGAACGCCGCGCGGTCTTCGTGGCTCGATAGCACTTCGACGCAAGCGCCCTGATGAAACGTGTCGAGGAGCGCGAGCGGCAGTGCGATCGAACCGATCCGCCGGCTCTCCGCTTCGACGAACACCGGCCGTTTGGGATCGAATGTGCGCAGGGCGGTCACCAGCAGCGTGTCGAAGAGTTTTTGCGACGGCTGCTCAATGCCTGCCCATGCGCCGAGCAACGAGCCGCGATGGGCAGCCAGCGCTTCGAGATCCAGCGTCTGCGCGCCCGCCTGGCGCAGCGCTTCGAGCAGGCGTGTCTTGCCGCTGCCGGTCGGGCCCACTAGCGCGATGTAGTTGAACTTTTTCGGCAGCGTCTCGAGGGTGTCCAGCGTCGCGCGCCGATAGCTTTTATAGCCGCCGTCCAGCTGACGTGCCGGCCAGCCGATCATATTGAACAGCGTCGTGACCGAACCCGAACGTTTCCCGCCGCGCCAGCAATAGATGAGCGGCCGCCAGTTGCGCGGCCGGTCGGCGAAGGTGGTTTCCAGGTGGTGCGCGATGTTGCGCGCAACCAGCGCCGCGCCGATCCGCGTGCCTTCGAACGCTGAGACCTGCTTGTAAGTTGTGCCGACCAGAACACGCTCTTCGTTGCTCAGCACAGGTGCGTTGAGCGCGCCGGGGATGTGGTCTTCGGCGAATTCCAGAGGCGTACGCACGTCGATGATTTCATCGAAATCACCGGCTTGATCGAGGCTGACGAGTAGGTTTTTCAAGGGGTTACGGACGAAACAGACCAGCGGGGGAAGCGAAATTATCGCATGCGCCGTGAATACCGGCTGGCGAGCCGCGCAGGCCTGCGTCCTGGACCTGCGTCTCGCCTTGCCTAGCCTGGCTTCGCCGATGAAACCCGCTCGCGCCTCAGCTAACCTCGACTCGCTTGTCCCCGCTGACCATTTCGCCGATCACGCACGCTTCGTTGAAACCGTCGGCGCGGAACAGGGCGAGTACCTCGTCGACTACTTCCGGCGCGCATGAAACCAGCAGGCCGCCCGAGGTTTGCGGATCGGTGAGCAGAGTACGGGCCGTCGACGGCAATGAGGAAGGCAAAACAATGTCTTTACCGTATGCGTCCCAGTTGCGCCCGGAAGCGCCAGTAAAAATGCCGGCTTCCGCGAAGCTGACCACGTCCGGCAGCCAGGGCAGATCCGCATAGCGCACGCGAGCCGTCAGATTCGATCCGCGCGCCAATTCCAGCGTATGGCCGAGCAAGCCGAAACCGGTGATATCCGTGAGGGCATGCACGCCGTCGAGCGCGGACAGCGCCGCGCCCGGTCGGTTGAGCTTGGTCGTGGCCGCGATCATCGCGGCATAGCCGTTTGAATCGAGCCGGTCTTTTTTCAACGCCGCCGACAGCACGCCCACGCCCAGTGGCTTGCCGAGGATCAGCACGTCGCCCGCGCGCGCACCGGCATTGCGTTTGACGCGCCGCGGATCGACCACGCCGATCGCAACGAGGCCGTAGATGGGTTCCACCGAATCGATCGAGTGACCGCCGGCGAGGGGAATGCCGGCTTCGGCGCAGACGGACTCGCCACCCTTTAACACCGCCGCGATCACGTCGTGCGGCAGCACATTGATCGGCATGCCGACGATCGCCAGCGCCATGATCGGTTTGCCGCCCATGGCGTAGACGTCTGACAGCGCATTGGTTGCGGCAATGCGGCCGAAGTCGAACGGATCGTCGACGATCGGCATGAAGAAATCAGTGGTGGCGACGATCGCCTGCCCGTCGTTGAGCCGGTAGACGGCGGCGTCGTCGGCGGTATCGTTGCCGACCAGCAGGTCGGGAAAGAACGGCAGCGGCGCGCTGCGCTTGAGCAGGTCGGCGAGCAGGCCTGGAGCGATCTTGCAGCCGCAGCCGCCGCCGTGCGACAGGCTGGTCAGGCGGGGCGAAGGGTTTGCGGCGGGGAGGGTGTCGGTCATGTGTGGCGCGGATTTCAGGCTTCGAATGACCACATTATGGCGGTTGTTCGAGCGCGGCGCAGGATAGCGGCCACCCACGGCGCGGGTCGTTGCGGACGCAATCAACTGATGCAAGAGGAATAGTGCTGCTTCCGTTAAACCGGCTGCGGTGCTTCATATTTAACAACTTTAAAGAGATGGGCAGTCTGGCTGCAGGACTTCATATCGGCCTCTATAATCGTTATTAGTATCCCAAAAAGAGCCGAGGCCATTACATGACCCACATGTCCCGGCGACAGTTTCTGAAGGTCTCCGCCACCACGCTCGCCGGATCAAGTTTGGCCCTCATGGGCTTCTCTCCGGCACCCGCGCTGGCCGAGGTTCGTCAGTACAAACTGTCGCGCACAACCGAAACCCGCAACACCTGCCCGTACTGTTCGGTGGGCTGCGGCATCCTGATGTACGGACTTGGCGACAACGCCAAGAATGCAAAGTCCAGCATCATCCACATCGAAGGCGATCCCGATCATCCGGTGAACCGCGGCACGTTGTGCCCGAAGGGCGCGAGCCTGATCGACTTCATTCACAGTCCGAGCCGTCTGAAGTATCCGGAGTACCGCGCGGCCGGATCGAATGAATGGAAGCGGATTTCCTGGGAAGACGCGCTCGATCGCATCGCCAAACTGATGAAGGAAGACCGCGACGCCAATTTCGTCGAGACGACGGAAGACGGCAAGAAGGTCAACCGCTGGCTGACCACCGGCATGCTCGCAGCATCGGCCGGTAGCAATGAAGTGGGGTATTTGACGCACAAGACTGTCCGCAGTCTTGGCATGCTCGCATTCGATAATCAAGCACGTGTTTGACACGGCCCGACGGTGGCAGGTCTTGCCCCGACGTTTGGCCGTGGAGCGATGACGAACCATTGGGTCGACATCAAGAACGCGGATGTGATTCTCGTGATGGGCGGCAATGCGGCCGAAGCGCACCCGTGCGGTTTCAAGTGGGTCACGGAAGCGAAGGCGCATCGCAAGGCAAGGTTGGTCGTGGTCGATCCGCGCTTTACGCGCACGGCCTCGGTCGCGGATTACTACGCGCAGATTCGAACCGGCTCGGACATTGTGTTCCTGGGCGGGGTGATCAACTATTTGCTCACCAACGACAAGATTCAGCACGAGTACGTCAGGAATTACACGGATATGCCGTTCATCGTGCGCGAGGATTTCTCGTTCACGGACGGCCTGTATTCCGGCTACGACGCGGATAAACGCAGCTACGACAAGAGTACGTGGGACTACGAGATCGGCGACGACGGTTACGCCAAGATCGATCCGACGCTGCAGCACCCGCGCTGCGTCTACCAGCTGATGAAGCAGCACTACTCGCGCTATACGCCCGAGCAGGTCGAACGGACCTGCGGCACGCCGAAGGAAAAATTCCTCAAGGTATGCGAGATGCTGGCGTCCACAGCTGTCCCGGGGCGTGCCGGCACGATCCTGTACGCGCTCGGCTGGACGCATCACTCGATCGGCGCGCAGATCATCCGCACCGGCGCGATGGTGCAATTGCTGCTGGGCAACATCGGCATTGCGGGCGGCGGCATGAACGCGCTGCGCGGTCACTCGAACATTCAGGGTTTGACCGACCTGGGTTTGATGTCGAACCTGTTACCGGGCTACATGACGCTGCCGATGGAAGGCGAGCAGGACTTCGACGCCTTCATCAAGAAGCGCGCGAGCCAGCCGTTGCGGCCGAACCAGTTGAGCTACTGGCGCAACTACCGCGCGTTTCACGTCAGCTTTATGAAGTCGTGGTGGGGCGATAACGCGACCGCCGAGAACAACTTCGGCTACGACTATCTGCCGAAGCTCGATAAGTCATACGACATGCTGCAGGTCTTCGAGCTGATGAATCAAGGCAAGATGACCGGCTACATTGCGCAGGGCTTTAACCCGCTCGCCGCGGCGCCGAACAAGGCGAAGATCGGCGCGAGTCTGGCCAAGTTGAAGTGGCTCGTCATCATGGATCCGCTCGCTACTGAAACTTCGGAGTTCTGGAAGAACTTCGGCGAGTTCAACGACGTGGATCCGTCGACGATTCAGACGGAAGTGTTTCGTCTGCCCACCACGTGTTTCGCCGAGGAACGCGGTTCGCTGGTCAGTTCCAGCCGCGTGCTGCAGTGGCACTGGCAGGGCGCCGACGGCCCGGGCGAAGCGAAGAGCGACCTCGAGATCATGTCGGGGCTGTGGCTGCGCATTCGCAAGGCTTATAAGGAGAACGGCGGCAAGTATCCCGATCCGATTCTCAACATGAGCTGGCCTTACTCCGATCCGGAAAGCCCGACGCCTGAAGAAATCGCCATGGAGTTCAACGGCAAGGCGCTCGCCGACGTGACCGACGCCACCGACAAAACCAAGGTGCTCGCGAAGAAAGGCGAGCAACTGGCGGGCTTCGCGCAATTGCGCGACGACGGCAGCACCGCGAGCGGTTGCTGGATCTTCTGTGGTGCATGGACTCAGGCGGGCAACCAGATGGGCCGTCGCGACAACTCGGACCCGACCGGCATCGGCAATACGTTGAACTGGGCATGGGCGTGGCCGGCGAACAGACGGATTCTGTACAACCGTGCTTCGTGCGACGTCAGCGGCAAGCCGTTCGACTCCACGCGCAAGCTGATCGCGTGGAACGGCAAGACGTGGAGCGGTGCCGACATTCCCGACTTCAAGGTGGACGAGCCGCCTGAAAACGGCATGAATCCGTTCATCATGAATGCGGAGGGCGTGGCGCGCTTCTTCTCGCGCGACGGTCTGGTGGAAGGACCATTCCCCGAGCACTACGAACCGTTTGAAACGCCGCTCGGCTATAACCCGCTGCATCCGGATAACAAGGCGGTCGTCAGCAGTCCGGCGGCGCGCGTGTTCCCGGACGATCGGGCCGCCTTCGGCACGCATGAGAATTTCCCGCATACGGCCACCACGTATCGTCTGACCGAGCATTTCCACTACTGGACCAAGCACGCGCGTTTGAACGCGATTGTGCAGCCGCAGCAGTTCGTGGAGATCGGCGAAGATCTGGCGAAGGAGGTGGGCGTGGTCGCGGGGGACCGTGTGAAAGTGTCGTCCAATCGCGGGCACATCATCGCCGTGGCGCTCGTCACCAAGCGGATCAAACCGCTGATGATCGAAGGGAAAAAGGTCCAGACGGTCGGCTTGCCCTTGCATTGGGGCTTCAAGGGGCTCGCGAAACCGGGCTATCTCGTCAATACGCTGACGCCCTCCGTGGGCGACGGGAATTCGCAAACACCGGAATTCAAGTCGTTCCTCGTCAAGGTCGAAAAGGCATAAGGAAAAGAGATGGCACTGCAATCACTGGATATCAAACGCCTCTCGGCCACGACCTTGCCCGAACCGCAAGTGCGTGAGCCGGTGACGGGCACGGTCGCCAAGCTCATCGACGTATCGAAGTGCATTGGCTGCAAGGCGTGTCAGACGGCCTGCATGGAGTGGAACGATCTGCGCGACGAGATCGGTACCACGACCGGCATCTATGACAACCCGCGCGATCTGTCTGAGCATTCGTGGACCGTCATGCGGTTCTCGGAGTACGAGAACACCGAAGGCGATCTCGAGTGGCTGATCCGCAAGGACGGCTGCATGCACTGCGAGGATCCGGGCTGCCTGAAGGCCTGCCCCTCGCCGGGCGCGATCGTGCAGTACACGAACGGCATCGTGGATTTTCACGAGGAAAACTGCATCGGCTGCGGCTATTGCGTAACCGGCTGCCCGTTCAACGTGCCGCGTATTTCGAAGAAGGACAACCGTGCGTACAAGTGCACGCTGTGTTCGGACCGCGTGGCTGTCGGTCAGGAGCCGGCGTGCGTGAAGACCTGCCCGACTGGCGCGATCATGTTCGGCACCAAGGAGGACATGAAGCAGCAGGCGGCGGATCGGATTGTCGATCTGAAGGAGCGCGGTTTCCAGAACGCAGGTTTGTACGATCCCGCCGGCGTGGGCGGCACGCACGTGATGTACGTGCTGCACCACGCCGACAAAGCCAACCTGTATCACGGTTTGCCGCAGAATCCGAAGATCAGCGTGATGGTTTCTCTGTGGAAAGGTCTGGCGAAACCGCTGGCGCTGGCAGGTATCGCGTTTGCTGCGGTGGCAGGGTTCTTCCATTACACCCGTGTCGGTCCGAACGAGGTGACGGAGGCGGAAGAAGCCGAAGCACAGCACGAAGCTGACGAAGCACGCCGTTCGCGGGAGGCATCCGATGAAGCACGCTGAAAATCATGAGCACGTTGTGCTGAAAGACGTGAAGGGCAACAGCCTGATCCAGCGCTACACGCCGAATGAACGGACGAATCACTGGATCACTGCTATCACGTTCGTTCTGCTGGCGCTCTCCGGTCTCGCCATGTTTCATCCGGCGATGTCGTGGCTGTACGCGATCTTCGGCGGCGGGCAATGGACGCGGATTCTGCATCCATTTGTCGGCTGTGTGATGTTCCTGTCGTTCCTGATTCTTGCGTTGCGTTTCTGGCATCACAACTATCTGGACAAAGCCGACATCCAGTGGATGAAGCAGATCGACGACGTGCTCAACAATCGTGAGGAAAAACTCCCTGCGATTGGGAAATACAACGCCGGTCAAAAGCTGCTATTTTTCACTATGGTGATTTGCCTGCTGCTGTTGCTGGCGAGCGGCATTGTGATCTGGCGGCGCTATTTCTCGTTCTATTTTCCGATCGAGATCATTCGCCTCGCGGCGCTGGTTCATGCTGCGGCTGCGTTCGTGCTGATCGTCGGCATCGTCGTGCATATTTATGCGGCGTTGTGGATCAAGGGCTCGATCGGTGCGATGACGCGCGGGACGGTGACCTACGGCTGGGCAAGAAAGCATCATCCGAACTGGTTCAAGGAAATCATCGGCAAGTAGGAACGGCAATAGATAGGGAAAACGCGTGGCGCAACTTGCCACGCACCCCGAGCCGCCGCCCCTGTTCGACGAACTGCGGCGGCTCTTCAGTTTTCAGCGCAGTTTTCAGAGGTCGATACTTTGGTTCAACGCATTCTTGAGGCCGGCGATATCGAATCGCTCGACCACACGGCGATTCCCCGCATCCGTACGCCGGAACGGCTGGCAGTCTTTTCGGCGCGCGCCGCGCGGCTGCGTCAGTTGGCGGCGCTCAGCAATCCGATCGCCGGCTATTTGCGTCTGATGGCTGTGCTCGCGGACGCGCAGCAAGCCGTGATCACCGGCTTCAAGGCAAAGCCGCCCAGCGCCGAGTTGATCGCGAGTGCACAGCAGCATTCCATGCCGCTGATTCCAGCGCTTTCCGGCGTGCGCGACCCCGCGTGGCACGAGGTTTTGCTGCAGTTGCTGGACAAGGTGCAAGCCGCCGGCCCGCTCACGCCGCCGCTCGAAGCGCTCATTGAAAAGCTGCGAACGCTGGACCAGGCCACGCTCGACACCCAGGCCGACGCGATCTTCGCGCAGCGCTTCGAGGAAGTCGATCCGGCGAGCGCGCCGTTCATCATGGCGGCGCTGCAAGTCGTATGGACCGACCTTGCTGCCGACATCGATAAGCGCGAGGTACCGTACATCGAGACGCTGGGCTTGTGTCCCGTGTGCGGATCGCATCCGGTGGCGAGCATGGTGCGCGTGGGCGGTGCGTATGACAATTACCGTTACCTGCAATGCGGCCTGTGTGCGACGGAGTGGCACATGGTCCGCGCGAAGTGTTCGAACTGCGATTCGACCAAAGGCATTGCCTATCACGCAGTCGGCTCGCAGGACACCGACGAGGCCACGCGAGAAGCCGATTCGAAGAATGCATCCTTGAAGGCGGAGTCGTGCGACGAATGCCATACTTACCGGAAGATCGGCATTCAGTCGAAGGACTACGATTTCGAACCGTTCGCGGACGATCTCGCCAGTCTCACATTGGACCTGCTGATGGGAGCGGAAGGTTACCGGCGCGCGTCGCCGCATCCGTGGCTCTGGCCGGAACAGGCCGAACCAGGCGATGATTCTTCCGTCGAGTCCGACTGAGAATGAGGATTGCCTCGTGAGCGATGTAACCGGCTCTGAATTGCGGGCGCTGATGGCGCGTGTGCCGTCGGTAGAAAAGGTGATGGCGTCGGCCGAGTTTGCGGCGTTGCTGACCGAGTTCGGCCGTACTCAGGTGTTGGGTGCTCTGCGTGACGCACTCGACGCCTGGCGCGTCAGCGCGCAGTCCGGCGATGCGTCGGTGAGCGCGCTTGATATCGCGCAACTACAGGTCACCGTCGAGGCCACGCTGCGCCGCCGCAACGCGGCCCGCTTGCGCAGCGTCTTCAATCTGACCGGCACTGTGCTGCATACCAATCTCGGTCGCGCATTGCTGCCCGACGAAGCGGTGCAAGCCGTCATGAAGGCGCTCACGCAACCGGCCAACCTCGAGTTCGATCTCGGCACCGGCAAGCGTGGTGATCGCGACGACCTGATCGACGAACTCATCTGCGAACTGACCGGAGCCGAAGCGGCGACCGTCGTCAACAATAATGCCGCGGCAGTGTTGCTTACGTTGTCCGCATTGGCGTCGAAGAAGGAAGTGATCGTGTCGCGTGGCGAGCTGGTTGAAATCGGCGGCGCGTTTCGCATTCCCGACATCATGAACCGTGCGGGCGCGAAGTTGCGCGAAGTCGGCACCACCAACCGTACGCATCTGAAGGACTACGACGAAGCGATCAGTCCGCAGACTGCGCTGCTGATGAAAGTCCACACGAGCAATTACGCGATCAGCGGATTCACCAAAGAGGTAGGGGTCGACGCCATCGCGCCGCTCGCCCACGCACGCGGTCTTGCCGTTGCGGTTGACCTCGGCAGCGGCACGCTGGTCGATCTGACGCAATGGGGCTTGCCGCGTGAGACGACCGTGCGCGAAACCATCGAAGCCGGCGCCGACCTCGTTACGTTCAGCGGCGACAAACTGCTTGGCGGTCCGCAGGCGGGGTTGATTGTCGGCCGGCGTGATCTGATCGCCAAGATCAAGAAGCATCCCCTCAAGCGCGCGCTGCGGGTCGGCAAACTGACGCTCGCGGCACTGGAGCCCGTGCTGCAGATGTATCGCGCGCCGGAAAAACTCACTGAGCGGCTCACTACGCTGCGTTTGCTCACACGCCCGGGCGACGATATCCGGCTCACCGCGGAGCGGGTGCAGCCTGCGTTGCAGCGTATGGCCGGCGATCGCTGCGTCATCGCGGTCGAGCCGATGTTCAGCCAGATAGGCAGCGGCGCATTGCCTGTCGATGTGCTGCCGAGCTACGGCCTTGTCGTCAGGACCGCCGACGGCAAGCGCAGCGGCCGTCAATTGCTCGCGCTTGAGAAGCGCTTGCGTGAGATGGCGCGGCCGGTCATCGGCCGTATTGCAGACGACGCATTGCGTCTCGATCTGCGCTGTCTCGAAGCCGCCGATGAAGCGCAGTTGATCGAGCAACTGAAGGACGTGCAGGCATGATCGTAGGTACGGCCGGGCATATCGACCACGGTAAAACGAGTCTGGTGAGAGCGTTGTCGGGCGTCGATACGGATCGACTCAAGGAAGAAAAGGCGCGCGGCATTTCGATCGAACTGGGCTATGCGTACGTGCCGCTCGACAACGGCGACGTGCTCGGCCTGATCGATGTGCCGGGTCACGAAAAGCTCGTCCATACGATGACCGCGGGCGCAAGCGGAATCGATTTCACGTTGCTCGTGATTGCTGCTGATGATGGCGTCATGCCGCAAACACGTGAACATCTGGCGATAGTCGAGCTACTCGGCATCAAGCGCGGCGCGATCGCGCTGACCAAGATAGATCGCGTTGATGCTGAGCGACTGCAGGAAGTGCATGACGAGGTGGCAGCGTTTCTGAGCGGCAGCGTGCTGCAGGACGCACCCATGTTCGACACCTGCGCGACGCGTGAAGATGATCCAGGCGTGGCCGCGTTGAAAGCGCATTTGCACGCCGCGGCAGTTGAGTGGCGCATGAGACGCGACGACGGTCTGTTCCGTCTCGCGGTCGACCGGGTCTTCACGCTCTCAGGCCAAGGCACGATCGTGACCGGGACCGTGGTGTCGGGACGCGTAGCGGTGGGCGACACGATGCTGCTTACGCCGAAAAATCAGCCGGTGCGCGTGCGCAGCATTCATGCGCAGAATCGTCCAGCCGAGACTGGAAGGGCCGGTGAGCGCTGCGCGTTGAATCTGGCGGCCATCGAGAAGAGCGCAATCGATCGTGGCGACTGGATTGTCGATCCACGGTTGTCAGAAGCCTCGGAGCGCATTGACGTCATGCTGACGCTGCTCGCCGACGCACCGTTGACGCTGGAGCATTGGGCGCCGTTGCATGTGCACCTAGGCACGCAGCATCAGGTAGCGCATGTCGCATTGCTCGATGGTGAGACGCTTGGCGCAGGTCAGCGGGCGCGCGTGCAACTCGTGTTCGAACGGCCGGTGTGCGCCCTTCCTGGCGACCGCTTTGTCGTGCGCAATGCCCAGGCTAGTCGCACGGTTGGGGGTGGTCATGTGCTCGATCCGTTTGCGCCTTCGCGCAAACGTCGCTCGGCTGAGCGGCTGGCGTGGCTCGATGCGATTCAGGTCATGCTCGACACCGGCGCGCTGGGTTCGCTCCTCGCAAGGGCGCCGCACGGATTGTCCCGTTCGTTGCTGGAACGACTGACGGGTATGACGGCGGCCGTGCTCGCGTTGCCATCCGACACGCGCGTGGTGGAACTCCCCGGCGGTAATGACGCGTTGTTGATCGCTGATGCGTCATGGCGTGCCTTGAATGCGCGCCTTATTGCGGCGCTAAGGCAATACCACGAGCGCTCGCCAGACGAACTCGGCCCGGATGTATCGCGCTTACGGCGGATCGCAGCGCCGCTCGTCGACGACGCATTGTGGCGCGCACTAGTCGACGATTCAGCGGCGCGCGGCGAGATCGTCAGACGTGGGCCTTGGTTGCATTTGCCGGACCACGCGGTGACGCTCGACGACGCCGATCGCGCACTCGCTTCGGCGCTGCTGCCGGCGCTAAAAGACGGACGTTTCGATCCGCCTTGGGTGCGTGATCTGGCAAATGCACACGGCGTATCCGAAGACCGCGTGCGGCAGTTACTGCGCAAACTTGCGCGACAGGGCGAGCTTTTTCAGGTTGTGCGAGACCTCTTCTATCACCACGAGGTAATTCGCGAACTGGCTTTGATTGCGGGTTCCGAAGCGCAAAAGAATGCGGGTACGGTAGCGGCCGCGCCGTTTCGCGATGTCACTGGGCTCGGGCGAAAACGCGCGATCCAGCTTTTGGAATTCTTCGACCGGGTTGGATATACTCGCTTCCACCGTGGGCTGCATCTGATGCGCGCGGATAGTCGCTGGCTCGATCTGATCTGATTCAGTGTTTGAGTTGCGGGGCGTGGTTCAGGTAGTTCAATTTGTTCAATCACCGTAGGAAGGCATTCGCATCCGGTGGTGCGGCTGGACTTCAAATCCAGTTGAGGGCGTCAGACGCTCTCAGGTCGGTTCGACTCCGGCTGCCTTCCGCCAGACGATCCCGGGCGCCGCTGCGCAGCTTCGTAAGCGCCGCTTATAAACAGATAAACCCGCGCTTAAGGAGAGTCGCCTAGCATTCTGTTCGAGTACCGTCGTTGATATTGCGTCGCGTCCCGCCATGCCAGCGCACGAGGATGCACATTCGACGCGCGTCGATGCGAATCTGAGGGTAGCAACATGCAGAATCTGCCTTTCGGCCAGCTTTCCCGTGGGGGCTCGCCGGTTCTGGTCGTTACGCCGCATACCGGCACGGCCTTGCCAGCAGAGCTGCGGCTCAACGCGGCCTGGGCACCCATCGAGGGCCGCCTCGCGGATCCATTTGGCACGACGCTGCTGTCGGCCGCGTTGAAGCGCGGAATGACCTGCGTGTCCGCGCTTTACCATCCCTGTGTGATCGACTTCAACGTCGCACTAGATAGTCGTCCGCTCTCGTCGAGACTCAATCGCGTCGGCCTGTGCAGAACGCACACGTCACGAGGCGAGCCGCTCTATGCGCAAGGGCAGGAGCCATCCGAGACGGATGTCAGCGCGCGGGTTGAAGAATATTGGAAACCATTTCACGCTGCCATTGCCGGCGAACTGCGCCGGTTGCGCAACGAGCACGACAATGTCTTGCTGCTGGTCTCGCATGCGAGTTCGTGGTTATCACCGTATCGGGAGCAGCCGGGCGCCGCGGAATGCAACGTCGGCACGAACCGCGGTGCCGCTTGCGACCGGCGGCTCGTCTCGGCAATTACGGAACCGGTGCAGGCCTGCAAGCGCTCCTGGGTAGTCAACGGCAAGCTGGCGGATGCGTTCGCCGCGCAACACTACGGCGCGCCGCAGCACGGAATCCACGCGATCGAAGTCGAAGTGGCGGGCCGCTGGCGGGTTGACTGTGAGGCACGGAACGTTGCTTCGAAGAGTGACGTAGTGGATGATGATGCTGCGCTGAGCGAGGCGCTGGATTCGCTCGACGCGATCCTGAGGGCCATGCCCGCAAACGAACGGGCCGCTCATGCCACTGCTGGACGTGAGGGCACTTATTAGTCGTTGCGTCGGGGGAAACCCGAATGCTCCAGCAGCCGTTTTCTTCGATCCCGCTGCTACCTTGCCGTCAACCATGCGCCGTCAACCATGAAAGAAAGCGTACCCGAACAGTATCCAGACTGGGACTTGCTGGCAAGTTGGGTGGCAGTCGTAGAGGCGGGGTCCATTTCAGACGCAGCAAGCCGGCTGGCCATTTCACAGGCCGGTGTCTCGCAGCGCATCAAGGCGCTGGAAACGATTCTCGATACCACGCTGCTGGACCGCGCAACGCGTCCCGCGCGTCCCACGGCGGCGGGACAGCGGTTGTTCGAACATGCCACCGTGCTCCTGCAGGGTGCGGACCAGATGGTCGAAAGCGTGCGCAACGTGACCCGCGCCAAGCGAGCCGTGGTTCGGCTAGGCTGTGTCGATTCGTTCGCTGCCACGATCGGTCCCATCATTATCAAAGCGCTGGCCGGCACCTCGCATCAGATCCGTCTGTGGTCCGGCATCACGCCCGCGCTCGACGGCCAGCTCGAGGCGCGTCAGCTCGACATGGCCGTCACCACCACGGGCCTCGCGCTAACGCCCGGCATCCGTCGGCAAAAGCTTTTCTCCGAGCCTTATTTCGTGGTCTTGCCCAAAAGCTTCGAGGTCGACCGATTCACGACGCTCGCGGACCTGAGCCGTCATCTTCAACTGATTCGCTACAGCGCCCGTTCGGTGATTGGCCAACACGTCGACGCTTATCTGGCGGCGAACTCGGAAAATGTGGAACGAACCTGCGAGTTCGACGCGACCGATCCGATGCTCAGTCTGGTAGCCGCGGGTCTTGGCTTTGCTATCACCACGCCGCTGTGCGTGTGGCAGTCGCGACACTATGTGCCGGAGCTGCGCGTCGTGCCGCTATCGGCTTTCTCGCGGCACGGCCGCCCCTATACGGGGTTCAGCCGTTCGTTCTTTCTTGCGTTCCGGGAAAACGAACTCGGTCACCTGCCAACCGATTTGTACGACCTGTTGCGACGGGCCTACGAACGGCAGGTTTCTCGGGATATCGCCAAGGCTTTATCGCTGAACCCGGAAGACGTCTGTCTGCCGGAAGAGCAATAACACAAGTCGCGTGAGAGGGACGAACCCGGCGTTACCGGACACGCTGAAGCCTGGTTGCGCCCGCTGCTTCCATAACTGCGTTCGATCCAATTCATAACGGCTGATTGAATAGAAAGCGCTTCATTTTTGCAGCGACTACTCTCGAAGGTGATGTTATGTGTCGCCGCAAGTTGACCGCCAAGCCCCATTTGACAGAGGGGACTCCGCGTCCAACGCGAGGTTTGCCCGCGGTTCATTGAAAAGATTTTCTTAAGGAGCAGGCGTGATTTCAGGTCCTCAATTTCCTTTGCCGGTCAACGAACCGGAAGTGCATTTCGGCCGTGGAACCTCGGCAGCCAGTGAACTGACCAAGGCGCTCGAGCAGCGCGATGTCGTGGAGATCCCGACGGTCATCGGCGGCAAGCGCTATTTCTCGAACGACGTCGTAGAAGTGCGCGCGCCGCACGACCATCAACGACTGCTGGCCCGCATTCACCGCCCGACCGAAGCTCAGATTAGCGAAGCGATCGCCAGTTCGAAAGCGGTGGCGCGCGACTGGGCGAATCTCACGCACGCCAGCCGCGCGACGATTCTTCATCGTGCGGCGGAAATCGTCGCCACGCGCTCGCGTATGAGGATCAACGCGGCAACCATGCTGGGCCAGAGCAAGACGGTAGAGGAAGCCGAGCCGGACAGCGCGTGCGAACTGATCGATTTTCTGCGCTTTAATGCCTATAACGCGCAGCGTGTCTACGCGGAGCAGCCCATGTCGGTCGCGAGCGCGGTGAACCGCATCGATTGGCGTCCGCTGGAAGGCTTCGTCTACGCCGTGTCGCCGTTTAATTTCACGGCGATCGGCGCGAATCTGACCACCGCGCCCGCGATCATGGGCAATACGGTGCTGTGGAAGCCGTCCGAGAAGTCGGCACTAGCGAACTACATCTTTTTCGAGGCGCTGGAAGAAGCGGGTCTGCCGCCGGGCGTCATCAACTTCGTGCCGGGTGAGGCTGAATTGACGACGCGCGTTGCGTTGTCGTCGCGTGATCTGGCGGGGATTCACTTCACGGGTTCGTCGGCGGTGTTCCAGTCGCTGTGGAAGGGTGTAGCGTCGAAAGTGGATTCGTTCCGGACGCTTCCGCGTCTGGTCGGTGAAACGGGCGGCAAGGACTTCGTTCTGGCGCACGCATCCGCCAATGCGTCGGAAGTCGCCATTGCATTGATTCGCGGCGCTTTCGGCTATCAAGGCCAGAAGTGCAGCGCGGCCTCGCGCGCCTATGTTCCGAAGAGCCTGTGGGGCGCCGTCGAGCAGGAACTGCGCGACCGTCTCGCGCAACTCAAGGTTGGTGATGTCGCCGACTTCAGCACCTTCATGGGCGCGGTGATTGCTCAGGCATCGCACCAGAAGCTCAGTCGCGTGCTGTCCGCCGCGAAGGAAGATGGGGCGGTCAAGGTGGTCTCGGGCGGCAAGACCTGGTCCGATCCGGGCTACTTTGTCGAGCCCACGGTGCTTCAGGTGTCGGACCCGAAGCATGCGTTGATGACGGAAGAACTGTTCGGCCCGATCCTGTCGGTGTTCGTGTACGAAGACAACAAGTGGGATGAAACGCTCGAACTGATCGACGCGACGAGTCCGTACGCGTTGACCGGTTCGATTTTCTGCACCGACCGTTTTGCGTTGCATCAGGCGGAAGCAGCGCTCGTCAACGCCGCCGGGAATCTGTATCTGAACGACAAGCCGACCGGCGCAATGATCGGTCAGCAGCCGTTCGGCGGCGGCCGTGCAAGCGGTACCAACGACAAGGCCGGCTCGTATCTGAACCTGCTGCGCTGGGTTTCGCCGCGAACCGTCAAGGAAACCTACCTGCCGACGCGCGACTGGCAGTTCGGCGCGTAAGCGTGCTCCGCGGCTTCTCTGAGGGAATCACACTGGCGAGCAGCTTTGAAACAGCCGCTCACGGTGGGATTCTCCCGCCGGGGAGCCGGCTCACGGAGCAATGGCGTGGGGTGCCATCACGCGAGTCCAGAACGGCCGCTTCGCCGCCGTCTCAAACCGGCTGCGCTTACGCTGCTTGCGCCTGCCTGCTTATCTCCTGGTCAAGGGTTTGTCCCAGTGGAGGAATCACCCGGCAGCGTTCGGAGGATGATTGGATAACCGTGCCTTATGAAGATGGTAACTGGCACTGATGGTGCAACACCCTTGTTTTTGGCTTCCTATCGTGTCAACCATGCACAGTTCATTGACTTACCGATGACCGAAGTGAACTTTCATCAGAAGAAGGGTGTACCGATGAGCACGAAACACCAATACGCGGGCATTCTGACCGCGGTTCCCACTTCACTGGACAAGGAGGGGCACTTCCAGCCGGCCCCTCTGTATCAGCACATTCAGCGTCTGGGTGCCGTCGGCGCGGACGGCGTGGTGCCGCTGGGCGGAACGGGCGAGTACACGTCGCTGTCCGCGAGCGAACGCCTGCGTGTGGTCGAAACATCGATTGAAGCGGGGGCGGGCAAGCTCCATGTCGTGCCGGGCATTCTGTCGCCGGGCATCGGTGACGCGATCGATAATGCGAAGGCGTTTGTCGCTGCCGGCGCGAAGGCGCTGATGGTTGTCACGCCGTATTATTTCCGCCCCACGCAGGACGGTATCCTCGACTACTACAAGAAATTTTCCGACCAGGTGGACGCGGACATCATCCTCTATGAGATTCCGTATCGCACCGGCGTTTCGCTTCACTACGAGACGGTTGCGCGGCTTGCGGAGATGACTCGCGTCGTCGGTATCAAGGCATGCAATCCCGATCTTGCGCAACAGATGCGGGTGGCTGAACTCGCGGCGTCGAAGATTGCGATCCTGAGCGGTGAGGAAGACGTTCTGCCGTTGCACGTGGCGATGGGCGCCGTCGGCGGGATCATTTCGAGCTCTAACCTGATTCCCAGGCAATGGGCGAAGGTCCTGTCGCTTGCATCCTGCGGTCAACTGAAAGAAGCGATCGAGCTGCATGCGACCTTGCGGCCCCTCATCGATGCAGTTTTTGCGGAGCCGAACCCGGCACCCATTAAAGCAGCGCTCGCGATTCAGGGTTTTGATTTCGGCGACGTTCTGCCGCCGATGCTACCTGCGTCGGACGCGCTACGGCGCCGTTTGGCGACCGTCATTGCGCCGCTCCTTGCCCGTGAAACCGAGTAGACCACTCATCAGATAAGAGGCCGAAGCCATGTCAGCTGATTCCAGAAACGTCCTACCTCGCCGTCGCTTCCTGCAAGCAGCGGGCACGACCCTGCTCTCGACTGCGATTGCCGCGCCGATGGTCATCACCTCGCGTAAGGCCGCGGCGGCCAGCAATCTGACGGTTGTGAGCTGGGGCGGGAACTATCACGCGGGTGTGGAAGAAGCTCTTGCCACGCCCTTCGAGAAAGAATTTGGCGTTCACGTCACGCTGGTGGACACGCCGGACCTCGCAAAGGTCAAAGCCCAGGTGATGACCAACAACGTCCAATGGGACGTGTTCGACGCGGTCGGCCCGATGGCGATGACCGGTTCGAAGAACGGCTACTGGGAGCCGCTTGATCCCGCGCTGTTCAATCGCAGCGACCTGATCGCGCCGATGACGAAGGACGCTGTACCGCTCTACGGCTTCACGGGCGGCATCTGCTGGGACAACAGCAAATTCCCGGACGGCAAGCATCCGCAGACCTTTGCGGACTACTTCGACGTCAAGAAATTTCCCGGACAGCGTACGCTGCGCAACCGCGCCAGCGAGACGCTGGAAATTGCGTTGCTTGCTGACGGCGTTGCACCGGACAAACTTTACCCACTCGACGTCGAGCGTGCGTTTAAAGCACTCAACCGCATCAAGCCGTATATCGGCAACTGGGTGGACCAGACGCCGCAAACGGTCACGCTCGTCGAAACCGGTCAGGTCGACTTCAGCTACACCTATTCGACGCGCGTCAAGGCCGCTCAGGAAGCCAACAAGCCGATCAACTTTTCGTTCAAGCAGAATCTGATCGGTCTGGAGTATCTGGTGGTGCTGAAGAACTCGCCGAACAAGGCCAACGCCATGAAGTTCGTGCAGTTCGCTCTGCGTCCCGACCGGCAGGCCGCGTTGATGAACGCACTCGGCAATACGCCAGCAAGCCGCAGCGCGTTGCCGATGATGAAGCCGGAGGTTCGCAAGTGGCTTTCCGATCCCTCGAACAGGATGAATGTGGTCAGCAACGACACCTGGTGGGCCGACCACTACGACGAGTTGACCTTGCGATTTAAGGAGTGGGTGCTCGGCTGAACATGTGCTGTTTCCGTTGCGCGTCGCAGCGTATCGGGGGCTGGGTTAAGGAGGGGGTATGAAATCACGTGTTGACGGACTGCTGTACGTGGGGCCAGCGACAGTATTCCTGTTTTTCGTCTTGTTCGTGCCGCTTGCCTACGTCGTCTATACGAGTTTCTGGATTGGCAGCGGCCCCTCGCTGTCGGCGTATCAACGCTTGCTGGGGAGCGATCTGTTTCTGCGCACGCTGTGGTCCACGTTCCAGATCAGCATCACCGCGTCGGTGGCCAGCCTGTTGCTGGGATATCCGATCGCGATGCATCTGGCGAAACAGACGCCGCGCAAACGCGCCATGTACATGGTGCTGGTGCTCGTGCCGTTCTGGACCAGCATTCTCGTCAAGAGCTATGCGTTCACCATCCTGCTGGGACGCGACGGTCTGGTGAACCAGTTGCTGTCCGCCGCGTTTCACGCGCGCGTGCAATTGCCGCTGCTGTTCAACCGCTTCGGCGTGATGGTGGGCATGACCAACTATCTGATCCCGTTCATCGTGTTCCCGGTGCTCGCCAGTCTGCTGTCGATCGACAAGTCCTTGTATCGCGCTTCCGAAATCATGGGCGCCAAACCGCCGCGCATTTTCTTCCGCATCACCTTGCCGTTGAGCCTTCCCGGCGTGGCCGCTGCCACGCTGAGCACCACTGTGATGTCGATGGGGTTCTTCGTCATACCGGCGCTGCTGGGCGGACGTAAGGACGCGATGATGTCGAATCTGGTCGATTTTTATACACGCGAGACGATGGACTGGAACATGGCGTCCGCGATAGGCGTGATTCTGCTCGGCATCGTCACGCTTGCCGCCATGGGCGCGGATCAGTTTCAGCGGCGTTAGGCGAAGAAAGGGGTGACGGCATGACAACTTCAATCGACGTGGCGATGCCTGCGGCCGCAACACCTGGTGTGGTGATCGATAAGCAGGAGCGCCGCTATGTGCGCCTGCGCAACATCATCGCATTTGCGGTGTACGCGTTCATTCTCGTGCCCACCCTGATCGTCATTCCGATTTCCTTTGGCGGAAATGGCGAACTGACGTTTCCGCCGCGCGTCTGGTCCCTGGAGCTGTATGAGCAACTCTTCAGTTCGTCTTCCTGGGTCGGCCCGATTCTGCAAAGTATCAAGGTGGCGGGCTGCACCATGGTGGTCTCTATCCTGATCGGCGTGCCGGCCTCCTACGGTCTCGTGCGATTCGATTTCCCGGGCAAGAGACTGGTCATGCTGCTGCTCATGAGCCCGATCCTCGTGCCGGTCATCGTGATCTCGCTCGGCTTGTACCTCTATCTGTCGCGGCTTCATCTCGTGGGGACGACGGCGGGTCTCGTGGCCAGCCATGTCGCTTACGTGACGCCGTTCATGATGATGACGGTGATGGCCGGCGTGAAGAAGCTCGACCCCGCACTGGAGTTCGTCACCACCATCATGGGCGCGAACCGCAGAACGGTATTTTTCAAGGTGGTATTGCCGCAGCTCAAGCCATCGATTTTCGCGGGGGCATTGTTCGCGTTTCTCGTGTCTTTCGACGAAGTCGTGATCGCCTGGTTTCTCACCAGCCCGACTACAACGACTTTGCCCGTCAAGATGTATAGCAGCATCCAGTGGGATATCTCGCCGGTCATTGCCGCTGTGTCGGCATTGCTGACCGTGCTCTCACTCGTGTTTTGCTGTATTTCGGTGTTCCTGCAGCCAGCGGCAGCTGAATCGTCAAATTGAAGTCGGAGAAAAGTGTGTCACACGTACTGCTCGAGAATGATGGGCGACCTTCGGCCCACACGAATTCAATGGTTAACGGAAATATGGACACCCTATCGACCTCGATCGACGCCGGGGCGAACATGATCGTCTTCCGCGGCATCAGCAAGAGCTACGGAAGTTCGGTGGCGCTACACACTACAGATTTCGCGGTCCGCAAAGGCGAGTTTTTGAGTTTGCTGGGCCCGAGCGGATCGGGCAAGAGCACGATTCTCAACATCATTGCCGGCGCGGTGGCGCCTTCCACAGGCAGCATTTTGCTGGAAGGTAAGGACGTATCCGCGGTGCCGCCGCGCGAACGCGGACTCGGCATGGTGTTTCAGAACTACGCGCTGCTGCCGCATCTGAACGTATTCGACAATGTCGCGTTTCCGTTGCGAATCCGCGGCGTGGGCAAGTCCGAAATTCAGCAACGCGTTCGCAACGCGCTGGAACGGGTCGGCCTGACGGGTTACGAAAACCGCAAGCCACGCGAGATGTCCGGGGGACAGCAGCAGCGTGTAGGCATTGCGCGCTGCATTGTCTATTCTCCTTCGGTCATTTTGATGGACGAGCCGCTCGGTGCGCTGGACAAAAAACTGCGCGACCAGCTTCAGGGCGAAATCAAGCGCCTGCACCGCGATCTTGGCACGACGCTCGTGTACGTCACGCACGACCAGGAGGAAGCGCTGAATCTTTCCGACCGGGTGTGTCTGATGAACGGCGGCCGCATCGCGCAACTCGGCACGCCTGATGAGCTTTACTTTGAACCGACCAGTGAATTCGTCGCGGATTTCGTCGGCGAATCCAATCTGTTTGAGGGCGTTGTGCAATCCATCGACACGGTGTTGATAGGTGGCAACTGGACCCTCAAGGTGCGAAGCACCGCAGGTCATACCATGGGCTCCCGGGTCAAGGTTCTCGTGCGACCGGAGAAGATTTCCGTGGTTGAGAGCGAGGGATCGGTGATTGAAACGGGCGATGCGGTGAATGAATGCACCGGAGTCATCTCCCAGATATCGTTCGGGGGCGGCATGACGCGCTTCGAGTTGACCGCGGGCGCGGGCGCGGCGCTCCTCGTCAAGACAATTTCGGCGCGGGCTGTGGAACGCTCGCCAATGGGGCGCCCGCTCACGGTTCGCTGGTCGGCGCGCGATAGCGCGGTTCTGAAAAAATAATATGGATATGAACTCACATAGCCTGATTGCTGCAATCAAGGAGTTGGTGGGTGATGCCAACGTGATGGATGCGCCATCCGACATGGAGCCGTATCTCATCGACTGGCGCAAACGTCATTCAGGAAAGGCGGCTTGCGTCGTCTTCCCGCGCACCACGGAACAGGTATCGAAGGTGCTCGCGTTCTGTAATGAGAACGCCGTCAAGGTGTTCCCGCAGGGCGGCAACACCAGCGTATGCGGCGGCTCGGTGCCGGACCATGATGGCCAGAGCGTGCTGCTCAACATGCGCAAGATGAACCGTATTATCGAATTGAATCCGCGGAATAATTCCATGGCGGTCGAGGCCGGTTGCGTGCTCGCCGACATCCAGGCCGCAGCGCTCGAGGTTGACCGCCTGTTTCCGCTGACATTGGGTGCGGAGGGTTCGTGCCAGATCGGCGGCAACATCGCGACGAACGCCGGCGGCACCAACGTGCTGCGCTTCGGCAACACCCGCGACCTGATCCTCGGTATCGAGGTTGTACTCGCCGACGGTCGTATCTGGAACGGCCTGCGCTCGTTGCGAAAGAACAATAGCGGTTACGACCTGAAAAACCTGTTTGTCGGTTCGGAGGGAACGCTCGGGGTGGTCACGGCGGCCACGCTGAAGCTGTTTCCGCGGCCGCACGCCATCGCTACCGCCATGCTGGGTGTGGAGACCGTTTCCGCGGCAGTCGATGAAGGTCTCAAGCTGCAGGCTGCCTTTCCCGGCGAACTCGTCGGTCTCGAACTGATTTCGCAAAGCGAGTTCGATATCTCGCTGCGTCATGCAGAAAACGCGCGAAACCCGTTTCAGACGACACCCAACTGGACGATTCTGGTCGAACTCGCGGCCGCGACCGGCACGAGTGAATCGCTCGCTGAACGGCTGAGCGAGGCGCTGAACGATTCGTTCAACCATGGTGTCGTGCAGGACGCTGTGATCGCTTTGAATGAGCAGCAACGCGCAGACCTCTGGAGCATCCGGCATCACGTCACGGAAGCGAACGGTCGCGAGGGCATGGGCCTCACGCACGATATCGCCGTCCCCACTTACCGCATTCCGGATTTCGTCGAACTGGCGGGGCGTGCACTGGCGGAACACTATCCGGCGGCGGTGCCGGTGGTGGTCGGGCACATGGGGGACGGGAATCTTCACTACATCGCCATGTTCAGCCACGCGTACTGGGCGAGTGTGGAGGATAAAGCGGGTGTTCAACTGAAGCTCAGCCATCTCCTCTACGACATCGCGGCCGGCATGGGCGGCACGTTCAGTGCCGAACATGGGATCGGCTCACTGCATGTGTCGGAAATGAGTGTCTACAAGGATGCAGCGGAGATTGCGCTGATGCGTGAATTCAAGCAACTGCTCGATCCGAAGGACACGATGAATCCGGGCCGCGTGCTTCCGAAAGTGGCCGCTGCTGTATCCGGCCATTAGATGGCGTTCGCCAACGTCGCCGACTATCGTGGTGCCGCGAAGCGGTTTCTTCCTCATTTCGCCTTCAACTACCTCGAGGGCGGAGCGGAAGAAGAGATCACGCTGCGGCGCAACCGGCTCGCCTACGAACGGGTCATGTTTGCACCGCGTGTGCTGGTGGACGTCGCTGAAGTCGATACCAAAGCAATGCTAGCCGGTGCCGTTGCGGCCTGGCCGGCGGTCGTCGGTCCAACCGGTCTTAACGGACTCTACCGACGCGAGGCGGACGAGACGCTGGCGAGGGCCGCTCGGGCGGCCGGTTTGCCGTTTGTTCTGTCCACTGCATCGACGAGCCTCCTTGAGGACGTCCGCAAGGCATCCGACGGCGAGCTGTGGTTGCAGCTCTATGTCCAGCAGAACCGCAGTATTGCCGAAGATATGATGGCGCGCGCTACGGCATGCGGCTTTTCCACACTTCTGCTCACCGTCGACACCCCGGTCACGGGTCAACGCGACCACTACGCAAGGACCGGTTTCTCGTTGCCGTTGCGCTGGACACCGAAGCTACTCTGGGATATCGCCACCCACCCGCGCTGGACTGCGATGGTCGGCGTGCATGGTGCGCCCGAACTGGTCAACCTCGCCCGCAGTGCCCATCTGGGCCCGGGCCTCGAAGTGCAGGCTGCGGCCATGAGCCGGCAAATGGACATGTCGCTCAACTGGCGCGACCTGGCCTGGGTGCGCCAGCACTGGCCAGGCAAGCTGCTCATCAAGGGAATCCAGACGACCGCCGATGCCGTGACAGCGGCGCGGCACGGCATGGACGGCGTCGTGCTCTCCAATCACGGCGGTCGTCAGCTCGACGGTGCGCTCAGTTCGCTTGAGATTCTGGCGGACACGATTTCGTCCACGCCGCGCGGATTCATTGTGTTGATCGACGGAGGGATCCGTCGCGGAAGCGATATTGCCAAAGTAATCGCGTTGGGCGCCAATGGGGTGCTGCTAGGGCGCGCGCCGCTTTACGGCCTTGCCGCGGCGGATCTGAGCGGCGCGGGAGACATCCTTTCCATGCTGAAAAAAGAACTCGAGATTTGCATGCGGTTGTTAGGCTGCCCCAACATTGCGTCACTCGATGCGAGTTACCTTGCCGGGACGGCTCGAGCTTCAGCAACAGGAAGCGTTTGAGCCGTCCTGTGGCGAACCGCTTACAGCGATTGGGTCAGCGCGGGCAGCACCTCGAACAGATCGCCGACGAGACCGTAATCTGCGACGCTGAAGATCGGCGCGTCCGCGTCCTTATTCACCGCGACGATGACCTTCGAGTCCTTCATGCCGGCCAGATGCTGGATCGCGCCCGAGATGCCGACAGCGACATACAGTTCTGGTGCCACGATTTTCCCGGTCTGGCCGACTTGCCAGTCGTTCGGCGCGAAACCCGAATCGACTGCCGCGCGCGACGCGCCAACCGAGGCGCCGAGCTTTGCCGCCAGTGGGTCGAGCAGGGCGAAGTTTTCCTTGCTGCCCAGGCCGCGCCCGCCGGACACCACGACGCGCGCCGAGGTAAGTTCGGGCCGGTCGCTGGCGGCGACTTCGCGGCGGATGAAAGTCGACAGGCCGACATCGGCCACTGCCGCTGCGGTCTCGACCGTTGCCTTGCCACCGTTCGGCTGGGCAGCATCGAACGCGGTGGTGCGGATGGTGGCGACTTTCACTGGGTCGTCCGATCGCACGGTGGCGATCGCGTTGCCGGCGTACACGGGGCGCTGGAATGTGTCGGCCGACTCCACAGCAATGACGTCAGAGATCTGTGAGGCATCCAGCTTCGCCGCGACGCGTGGCGCGGTGTTCTTGCCGGCAGCCGTGGCGGGAAAAAGGATGTGCGTGTAGTCGCCGGCGAGCGACAGCACCTGCGCCGCGACGTTTTCTGCGAGACCGTCCGCGAACTGGGGCGCGTCGACGAAAATCACCTTGTCGATGCCGGCCACCTTGCTCACCGTGTCCGCAACGGACTGCGCACCGCTACCGGCGACGAGTACGTGGACACCGTTCTCCAGCAGCCGTGCGGCGGTGATGGTATGAAGCGTCGAAGTCTTGAGTTGGGCGTTATCGTGTTCGGCAATCACAAGCGTCGTCATTTAAATCACCTTTGCTTCAATTTTAAGTTTTGCCACCAGCGTCGCCACGTCCGGCACCATCACGCCAGCCTTGCGCACCGGCGGTTCGACGACCTTCAGGGTCTTCAGACGCGGTGACGGGTCGATGCCGAAGTCGGACGGCTTGACCATTTCGATCGGCTTCTTCTTGGCCTTCATGATGTTCGGCAAGGTGACGTAGCGCGGTTCGTTCAGACGCAGGTCCGTGGTCACGATTGCCGGCAAACGCAGCGAAAGCACTTCGAGGCCACCGTCCACCTCACGAGTTACGATCGCCGCGCCGTCTTTGATTTCAATGCCGCTGGCAAACGTGGCTTGCGGCCAGTTGAGAAGGGCGGCGAGCAGCTGGCCTGTCTGGCCGGCGTCGTCGTCAATGGCCTGCTTGCCGAGAATGACCAGTTGCGGTTGCTCTTTCTCGACCACGGCCTTGAGCAGTTTGGCGACGGCGAGTGGTTGTAGCTCGGCATCCGTTTCTACCAGCACACCGCGATCCGCGCCGATGGCGAGCGCGGTGCGCAGGGTTTCCTGACTTTGGGTCAGGCCGCACGAAACGGCGATGACCTCGCTAGCCGTGCCGGCTTCCTTCAAACGCGTGGCAGCTTCCACAGCGATTTCGTCGAACGGATTCATCGACATCTTGACGTTGCCGATATCCATGCCGCTACCGTCGGCCTTGACCCGGACCTTCACGTTGTAGTCGACCACGCGCTTTACTGCGGTAATGACCTTCATCTCATCTTCCTCATCATTTAATTGGACCGTCACGCTCAATTTCGGCCAGGCTGATCCGCCACTGGCTGCTGCCTGTCGCAAGGGTTCGTGTGATTCCGCCGCCATTGCGCCGGGGTTCTTGCGGCACCGATGCGACAGAGCGCATGTCGACTACAGACATGACCGCGGCCTCAGGACACAGCGCCGAGACCGTATTTGCCGGTCAGCAATTCGCCAGTCGTAAAGCGTTCGATGGAGTACGGCTTGAGCGACACGTCGGTCTGCAGGCCGAGCGCTTCCTGCGCGAGCACGCGCCCGACGGTCGGCGAAAGTTTGAAGCCGTGACCGGAGAAGCCGTAGCCCACCACCAGCCCTTCGATGCCGGGCAACTTGCCGAGCACGGGGTTCCAGTCGGGCGTCACGTCGTAGACGCCGGTCCACGACGAAGCGATGCCGGCCGTCTCGTATTCGGGGAAGCGCTCGGCAACCTGGGTGCCGACTTCCACGACGTAGTCCATCGGAATGTCGCCTTGCTCCACTTCGTTTGTGTTGAGCTTCTCGCCGACCACCCCTTCGCTGACGAGCATCTGGCTGCCGCCGTAGCTGCGGTAATAGAGCATGCCTGGCGAGGCGAGATCCTTGAAGACCGGCATCGAGAACGTGTACTTGGCCGCCTCGCATTCGAGTGCGAGCACGGCATGACGCTCGGGCATGACCGGCAGGGTTTTGCCGGTCCAGCCCGCGAGTTCCGGAGTCCAGATGTTCTGGGTGCTGATGACCATCGACGTGCTGAAGTCGCCGATGCTGGTGGAAACGCCGACCACCTTGCCGTTTTGGATAAGGATCCGGTTCACCGACGCGTTTTCCCGGATGGTCACACCGCCACGGCGCGCCGCGCGGGCGAAGCTGGTCGCCACCAGGTAGGCGTCGGCGAACCCGGCCTCCGGCTCGTAACCGATCAGCGCAGCATCGCCAAACTGCGCGATGGGCAGCAGTTCGCTAGCCTGTTTCGCGTCCAGCAGTTCGAGCGGAATGCCTTGCGCTTTCTGCTGGTCGAGCGAGGCGCGTAGCGGCTCGAGCTTGTCGCCCTCGGCCGCGACGATCATGTAGCCGCACTTGACCAGTCCGCACGACGCTTCGTCGTCGCCCAGATAGGAGGCGAAACTGTTGAAGACGTCCCATGATTTCCGGGCCAGCTCGACATTTTCCTTGACCGAATAATGGGTGCGCAAAATGCCGGAAGATTGCGACGTTGTTCCGGCCCCGATCGTCCCACGGTCGAGCACGAGAACGTTCTTCGCGCCCAATCTGGCGAGCTGGAAAGCCACCGAACTGCCAATAACGCCAGCCCCAATTACGACCACATCGTATGTTTCCACGTTCAGCTTCCTTTTGAGCAAGGTGTGAGCGAAGTGTGATGCGGCAAAAATAGGGATCCGCAAATATAAGCGGTGACGATTTTTAGCAGAAGCGCCCGTCAGGGTGCGGGGTTTCAAGTGATGAACTTCTCGTAGGCACACTGAAAGATCGGGCAATTTTCTCTGCGGACTTCCGACGCCGGTCAGGCGATGAAACGGCCACATCATTAACGCTTATCCAAAAGATAAGAATCTGTCGTGGAAGATGCACGGCGTTCTTTGCATGCGTAGGCTTTAGCCACGGTCACGCCGTTATGCCGAAATCGCCTTTAAGCGAGGCGGTTCTTGTAATCGCCTCCCTCGCTGAACGGTTTGCCCTACCACGTGTGAGAGGCCAATCATGTCGAAGTCGAGTCAATCCGCTCCATCTCCGGAGCGGCGGCAGTTTCTAACCGGGGTCGCGGGTCTTGCAGTCGCTGCCGCCGCCTCTCCCTTGCTACTTCATTCAAGGCGCGCGTTCGCCGCGGAGCAGCAGATGACGCTGGTCAGTTGGGGCGGCGCCTATCGGCAGGCGATCGAAGAGTCCGGCGTGAAGCCGTTCACGAAAGAGACCGGCATCCAGGTGACGATCGTCGACAGCCCGGGTGAGAGAAGGCTATGGGATGACGGAGACGTCGAGCTTCAGTGTCATCAACGTCGATGGCAAGCTGGGTTCCATCGGTAAGGCAGTTGACTATTTCAAAGTGGAGGTCGTAGACGAGAACGGTCGCCGGCTCACAGCCGGACAGATCGGCGAAATCCGCGTCGCAGAGGGCGAGGTCGGCACACTGACGGCCGGCTATTTTCGCAACGAGGACAAGACTGCCGAAACAATCCGCGACGGTTGGCTTTATACCGGCGATCTCGGGCGGGAGGACGAAGACGGTTACGTCTTCTTCCTTGGTCGAAAGAAAGATAGCCTGCGGCGAAGGGGCGAGAATGTGTCAGCCTGGGAGGTGGAGAACGTCGTCAACTCGCATCCAGATGTCGAAGAGAGCGCCTTATTGGCGTAGTGAACGAGTTCGCCGACGAAGACCTGAAAATATTTCTCAAGCTGAAAAGCAAGCCGGCCACGTTTGACTACGCGCTGCTCGTTGCGTGGTGCGAGAAACGCATGGCGCGATTCCAGGTGCCACGGTTCATCGCCATCGTGGACGACTTCTCGAAGACACCGACGCAAAGAATCCAGAAACAGACTCTATCAGTCAGAACGGACGATTGCTGGGACGGGGGCGCGCAAAGACCCGTGACGACGTAGTCATTGTGGCGATGCGACTGAGGAGCGGTTCGTATGCTGCCTCCGTCACATCGGGCTTGAGCGCTAGTTTGGCCGCGAACCGGCACGGCATTCGAATCTGCGGTGCCTATGATGCGGGTGGTCAGGCGCCGTGCCGCCACTCGGGCCCTCCAGGATATGGCAGACCTGCCGTCACCCGCTTCCGGCGAGGCCCCTTTAGTTCGCCGGTCCACTTGTAGAAACACAATATACTTCCTATCAGCAGCACGCGGGCATCGGCAGCAAACTAGAAGCCAAACAACCTTCCGGTAGTCAACGCGATTCTGTCGCTGCAAAAAAAACTGAAGCCGGCCGTTGAGTCAGGCACATGGAGACAAGGAGCGAGAGCGGTGACGAAGCAAGAACTGTTGACGATCATTTCCTTCGCCGAGAAGGCGCGGGCGTTGTCAAACGAGTGTCTAGGGATCAATGAGGCAACGTGGGATATTCTGCTTTTCGTAATCCGCAGGCATCTGGAGAACAAGCTGGTGACAGTAACCAGCCTGGCACACGCCGCGAACATGCCCTACAGCACGGCGGTGCGAAAGATCGATCAGATGTTGGAGGAGGAACTGATCATCAAGCGGGAGCGCACTACGACCGGGAAATCGTTCTCCCTGCATCCCAGTGAGGACATGATCGCCCGCTTTCACGACTATGCGCTGCGAATGAAGGACATAGTCGCTCAGACCTTTGGGTTTCCAACTGATGCCGAGGGACGTAGTAGCTACTATTTCGGTGCGTCCTATATGGCTGCCAACATTATCTCAGGGCCCGCAATCCTGCGTCAGGGGATCGGGGTCAAGAATACAATGCGTTTTTTGTTCACCGACGACCCGACGTTTCTCATCCTCGCGCGTGCTCAAAAGGAGCTCGAACAATGGTTGGGTGGCAAGGTTGAGATCACTTGTGCATCGATAGATGATGTTCGAACACTGACCCTTAACGATGCCCAGCGAGCAGTCTCTCATTACGACATCATCGATTTCGATATGCCACAGATTGGCGAGTATGCGCAGAAGGGTGTACTGATGCCGATTGATGCTCTGCTCGAAAGCAGCAACATGAACCCCTCCGACTTCCATCCTGCGAGCTGGAATGCCGCGAGCTACGATGGAGTCCGGTACGGCGTTCCAATCGAGCCGACCGCCGAGCTATTTTTTTATCGGACAGATATCTTTGAATCTCTCGGTCTCGCGCCCCCCACAACCGTCGACGAAACGTTGCATGCTCTTCGTCTACTTAAGAAGCGGCGACCGGACATCGCTGGGGTTGCTTTCTGTGCTGCGCGTGGAACCCCCATCGGGCATACATTCTTACAACTACTGGGTGACTTCGGCAGGTCACCGCTTGATCTGCCGGTGATCGACGGAGATTTCGATCTTTCACAACTTTCTGGCGAGCGGATCGCATGCATGATCGACAGCCCGGAAGGTCTTGCGACGGCAGAGTATCTTCTCGCTCTCCAGAATTTCGCACCACCAAACCTGCTGCACCTCGCTTGGGACGACGTCGGCCAACTTTATGCCGAAGGGAAGATTGCGACCGGATATGTCTGGTCGGTTCGCGCAGCGCGCTTCGAATTTGATTCGGGGTCGCCTGCCCACAAACGGTCCGGTTTTCTTCCTCATCCGCGCGCGGTGGGAACACAATGCATCTCGCCAATGGGCGGATACGCGCTCGGTATCCCCAGGAACATTGATCCGAAACGTGTTGATATGGCGTGGCGTGTTACCCAATATCTTACGTCCCCCGAGCTGATCAAGTATTACGTCCAGAATGGCTGTCTGGTCAGTCCGCGCTTTAGTGTCAGCGCAGATCCTGAGGTCAAAGGCATGAGTGGCGTCATCGAGATCATAGATAGACTCGCGCAAAACGATCAACTGAAGTATTGGCAACGCCCCCCAATCCCGGAGTTTTCAGGAATGACGTCGATCCTCGGCGAAGAGATTCATCGAATGATGCGCGGCGAGATCAAACCGAAAGAAGCGCTGGTCCGGTCTCAACAGCGTATCGACCGCATCCTTCAAGCGCGCGAGAGTTGAGGCACCCGGTCGAACGCGAAGATGGTCGGAATGCGATGCGTACTTGCCAATCCCCATGAGATGCCTGGCACAGTCTCGCGTTGGGCCGCGGCACCTTCAAAAAAGTCCAAAATGAACTTTTCTCAAAGTGGACACCTGCGCGCTTTGTCTTTGTCTGCCCCTCCGCAATAATCAGATCCCAGTTTTCCTTGTAGAGGAACAAAAAATGGCGGATCGGTGGAGCGAGATAGAGTTGTTCGTCCTGACTGGCGAACTGGGCAGCCTCTCGAAAGCCGCCGATAGACTCGATATGTCGAACGCTTCGGCAAGTCGCACGCTGAGCGCGCTCGAAGAACGTTTGGGGGCACGCCTCATAGAGCGGACTACCCGGAGGATGTGGCTGACTGATGTTGGGCATGACTACCACCGGAGATGTTCTGCAATGCTTGCAGAAATGGCAGAGGCAGAATCAATCGTCTCCGACGAATGCGTGGTCGCTCGTGGCGTTTTGCGGGTAACGAGTTCAGTCTCGTTCGCGATGATGCATATTGCTCCAGCACTCCCCGAACTCAGGAAGAGGTACCCGGACCTTTCCGTGCAGATTGTGACGGCGAATCAGTATCAGGATTTCATCGAGGCGGGGATCGATGTGGCAATACGTACCAAGGAGCATGAACACGACTCCGGAATCACAGTGCGGAGGCTCGCCGAAACACGGCGAGTGATCGCTGCTTCACCGGGCTATCTGCAACTGCATGGACGTCCTCGCACACCGGAGGATCTCGATACGCATCAGATGCTGGTATATAACCTCGCAGCAGATCCCTATATGCTTCACCTGCGCAAGGGCGAAGATGAGCGTCACATCCGGATCGAAAGCGTGCTCGATTCGAACGAAGGTCAGGTCATCGTTGGCGCTGGCCGAGCTGGCCTTGGAATGGTCATCCAGCCTTTGTACATCATCTACGATGACATCGTTTCGGGGAGGCTCATTCCGGTTCTTGAGGACTGGAAGCTGCCGCCACTCACGATCAATCTTGCGTATCAGAGTCGTAAGTATCAGCCGGCGAAAATTCGGGCTTTCACAGAGTTCCTCATCGAACGGGTGAAGAATCTGGATTTGGAAAAACGATGGCTGACGGAGGCTGCGTGATTGGTCATATGCGCCAGTGCTGCGCTTTCACTTCCGAGGGCTCGCGAAATCCGGGACATGGCACCAGGCGCAGCGTCGCGTCCTTGCCTGTCGTTATGCGCAACTGGTGTTGAGCGAGCGTCGAGCGACCAGACCAAAGGTCCGCTTTGGACGTCGCTTCAACCCGTGCTTGTAGCGAGTTCCGCGAAACGCTCGTTGATACGGCTGCCCGAGGCGTCCAGTTCGTCGAGCCGTTGCTCCAACTGCTCGTAAAGAAGTTTTCCGGCGCGCTTTTTGAACTCGCCAGCCACTAACACCGTGTCGACGTTTGCGGCACTTCCTTGCATTAGCACTGACGAAACAGGGTCGTGCACCGGTCGCATACTCAAACCGTCTGCACGAATCAACACGACATCGGCTTGCTTGCCCGGCGTGAGCGACCCAATTCGATCCTGCAGGCCAAGTGCCTCTGCGCCGCGAATCGTTATCCAACTGAGTGCGTCCGACGTGGAAATCGTCGAATGACTCGGCAACTGCCCGCTGTCGACCCGAGCCTGCGCATTGTCCAACGCACGCTGCGAGGCCAACGCGACCCGCGCCACCGTGAACATGTCGCCTGCGATGGCTGACTCGAGATCGACACCAAGTGACGGCGCCCCGCCCGCGTCACGCAATCGGCCAGTGATCGGATGGCCGTGTCCCTGAGTCATTTCCGTCTCGGGCGCGACAGAGAAGGTCACCCCACGGCCGATCATCATCCGGAGTTGCGCGTCGCTCAGATTGTTACCATGGACGATGTTGGTGGTCGGGCCAAGAAGGTCGCGCTCGGCCAGACGTTCCCAACCATCGGGCGTCTTCGGCTCGAGCCCTGCGCAGTGCATGCTGGCGATCAGTTCGTACTCGGCGGCAAGCAGAAAATCATGCTCGGCTACCTCATAGGTCGAGTAATGAGGGCCGAGGATCGCCATGCCGAGCGTGACGCGCGCGTCGCGGCTTGTGAACCTGTTCTTCAGCAGGCGCTCGATTTCGCTACGTGGATGGGGAATCTCGCTGAAGTGCTTCTGCCCAGGTTTCGGATCTGGCTTTGGGGAACCGTGAAAATACACGGCGCGGATCCCTGACTCGAGCAGTCCGTCGATCGCGCGATCCGTGTGTTCGGGCGTCGGATTGTTGTGGCACCAGTCGCCCAGCGTGGTCGTGCCAAGACTCAGCTGGTTGAGCGCACCCACGAGCGTCCCGATGTAAAGGTCATCCTGGTTGAACAGCGTTGCTAGTCCCGCATGGACGCTACGGAAATAGGTGGGCAATGTCCAGTTAGCCGCCACCCCGCGCAGCGCGGTCTGCCACGTGTGCATGTGCGCGTTGATGAGCCCCGGAATGACAATGCAACCGGTAGCGTCGAGTTGTTCAGCATCGTTCGCCTGGACCTGCGGTCCTACAGCGACAATCAGGTCATTCTCGATCAATAAGTTGAAGCGGCCATTGCCGATGGCCGGGTCCATCGTGACTACATGACCGCCTGTAATCAGCATCTTCATCAACGCGTCTCCCTGGTTCTAGTGGGCTGTATCCCGGTAAGGCGAATTTGTTGTCGCCGCCTCGCCGCCACAACGGGCTTATTTGATTGCCAGTTTGTGCTGCATGGTAAAGGCAGCAAAGGATTTCAGTTGAGCGGAGATGATTTCGCGCGTCTGTGGGTCCGTGACGCTCTTGCCCTCTACGTCTAGCTTGCTTGCGGCTCCGCCTACCATAACCTCGGGTTTGTTCAGCACCTGCGAATCGAGGAATACCAGGCTCTGGCGCAAATGGTATTGCGCGCGGGCGCCTCCAAAAATGCCAGGGGACGCCGACTGGATCGCAACGGGCTTGCCTGCAAACGGGGCTGTCGGGAGACGCGAAAGCCAGTCCAGCGCATTTTTCAGCACACCGGGAACCGAATAGTTGTATTCAGGCGTGACGATGATGACTCCGTCCGCTTCACCAATTGCGTTTCCAAGTTCAAGCACAGTTTGCGGAAAACCCTCGGCCTGAACATCCGCGTCGTAGTGGGGGAGCAACCCAACGGAGGGTAACCTCGTCACCTGGACATTCTCCGGCGCTAACGTCTGCAGGGAGTCGGCGATGGCTGCGTGGAAAGAAAGACGACGCAGGCTTCCGACAAGCGTCACCAGACGCAGGGGGTTTTGATCAGACATGATGTTCCTTAGGAAGTAGTTATGTGATGGCCCTGAGGGACCATGTGTATCGATACGATCAGGTTGATGCCCAATGCTGCATATGCTCGGGCATGCACGTGCGCCAACTCAGGCGTTGATCGCGCTTATCCGCGGTCCAGCGGAGTCGGCTGTCGTCTCGACGCAATAGTCGACCTGAAAACGCGCTGTTCTCATATTGCCAAGTAGCTCTCGCACTCGCAGGTGCTCCGGATGCGTCGCATAGGCGTCAAGAGCGGCCTGTGAATCAAACTCCGTGATGAGAACGACATCACAGGCATAGTCGACCGCACTCGAATCGAGTCCGATTTCAAGCTTCAGCATGCCTGGAATTTGACCACGTAGCCCTTCAAAGCTCTCCTTGACGAGCCGGCGGGCTTTCTGATGTTCTTGCGGGGTCTCACCGCTAACTCGCCACATGACAATATGTCGGATCATGCATGAACCTCCGCGGGGTTTAGTACGAAGTCATAATTGACCGTATAGAACGGCTTTTTCATTTTTGTACCGTCCGGCGCCACGCCAGGATCGTGCTCGACCCAGTCGGTGATTAACGTTGAGCGAACACCGAACACCGCATCAGAGTCGAGATACTTGTCTCCATCGCGGAATACATGGGTGATCAGCGTTTCGTAGCCGGGCGCCACAATCATGAAATGCAGGTGTGCCGGCCGCCATGGATGCCGCCCGAGCGCTTCCAGCATTCGGCCCACGGGGCCGTCGTGGGGAATCGGATATGCCTCAGCGAGGATCGAGCGAAACTGAAATTTCCCGTCAATGCCGCTGTATAGCCTGCCGCGCGCCTGGTGGGCTGCGGAACCCGAACCATCGGACGACCGTTGGACATCGTAGAATCCGTCTTCGTCGGACTGCCAGACGTCGATCCGTGCGCCGCTCACCGGCGTGCCGTCAAGACCGCGGATTTGGCCGCTTACAAAACACGGCTCGCCTCGCGCGCCGTTCGCGATATCCGCGCCGTTTTCGTATTCCGGCGCGCCCTCGACATAGAACGGACCAAATACGGTTGCTTCCGTGCAGTGGGTCGGCTTTTTGTGGTTCAGCGCCATCACGAGCATCGACAGGCCAAGCGTGTCCGAAAGCAGAATGAATTCCTGACGCTTGTCATCCGTGATGTGTCCAGCTTCAGTCAGAAACTGTATGGCCTTGAGCCACTCCGCCTCGGTGAGCTTGATATCGCGCACGAAGCTATGAAGATGCTGCACCAGACTGGTGATGATCGTGCGTAGTCTGCTGTCGCAGCGATCGTCCATTGACGCAAGTACGGCCTGCGTAATGGTGTCCTCGTTGATGTTGCGCATCGCTGTCGTCTCCGTTGTGCGCGTGTGCATGAGACGACAGGTTAACGACCTCATAACGGAAAAGAAATGCGTCAAAGTGAAATGACATTTCCGCTAGGTGGATGAATCAGCCGTAACGATCGTTGGACCGAAATCGAATTATTTGTTTTGACGCTAATGAACGATGGCCAGATTTTCTCGGATGCCGTCGTGTCGTCGTCCCATTCCCGGGGAAATCCGGATGGACTTTCCCCTTCAAGGTGGTCACCGCAAAGATATTTCCACCTGCCGGAAATATGATTTCGCGGGCACGCATATTTCTTTAGCGCACGTTCGAATAGTCTACAGCCATGCCACGAAACGCAACGCGGCGTTGCAAAGGTGACAACGAAGTCGGCAAACCCACCGATTCACCTGGCCCGGGCGGCCTGGTAGGAGACCATCGATGAAAGCAGTCCGGGTTCATGGTAAGCGCGATCTTTGCGCCGATGAAGTATGCCCCACGAAAACCGAGCTTGGGACAGGTGCTTGTCATAGCAACACCGTGCGGCATCTGCGGCACCGGTCCTCATGAATATGATCACGGCCCGGCGTGGACGTCCGCAAGCCCGTCCCCCACATCAGCGCTTCCCTTCCACAGATTACTGGCCGCGAGTTCGCGGGCCGCGTTTCCATCGGGCCGCCGACCGGACCTCAGGACCGCTATCTTCGGCCCAGAACGTTCGAGTGCTGAGAGACGCTGATAGATAAAAACAGTTCCGGGCTAGAGATACCAGTGGCGATGCCACAGTAGGTGGCCACGGAACGTGTTGAGGAAGTCGAAAACAGAACTGCGAATAGCGGACATCAGAAAGGAGATAGAAAATGGACCGCCTTAAAGGCAAAGTCGCTTTGATCACCGGTGCTGCACAGGGCATCGGATTGACGGTAGCGCAAATTTTCGCACGCGAAGGCGCTACGGTCATTGCGGCTGATATCAATTCAACGGGTGATTCACGTGGCTTCGACATTCAGCAACTTGACGTGTCCTCGCCAGCAGATTGGACACGCGTTGTCGAGTCGGCGATTGCCAGTCACGGACGCATCGACGTGCTCGTGAACAACGCAGGCATTGTCGGGTGTTATGAAACGTTGGACGGCACCGATCTGGACAGCTGGCAGAAAGTGCTCAACGTCAATCTCACTGGCAGCTTCCTTGGCATCCAGGCCGTGTTGCCGTCTATGCGCGCGATGCGCAAAGGCTCGATTATCAATTTCTCGTCCATGTGGGGCATTGTTGGTGTCGCGGGGGCCGCGGCATACGCCGCAGCAAAGGGCGGGGTGCGAAACATGACCAAGAACGCCGCCGTGACCTACGCGCCCGAGAATATTCGAGTGAACTCTGTGCATCCCGGATTGATCAGAACGCCACTCGTTGAGCACCAGTCGGATGACATGAACGCCGAGATCATCGCGAAGACGCCGATGGGACGCATGGGCACGTCCGAGGAAGTCGCGAATGTATGTCTGTTCCTTGCGAGTGATGAGTCCTCGTTTATGACCGGTAGCGAACTGGTGATCGACGGCGGATATCTCGCCCAGTAGCCGAGATGCAAGGATGCGGTAACGGATCGCATCATCGATTCAAAAGAGCTGCTTCTATTGACGTGGGCCGTGCGCTCCTCGCATGGTCGGCGAAACTCCAAACAACCTGCAGCTCGTACTGCAGGCATATTGCAGGTGAAACACATGTCTACTGATCTTCTTACTCAATTTGGCCGGCGCGTTCGAGTTGGTCTGGTCGGCGGTGGAAAAGATTCTGTCATCGGTCGCACCCATCTTGTCGCGATGCGAACCGACGGTCTTTACGATGTGGTCGCTGGCGCGATGTCAATTGACCCGGAGATTGCGAAAGCTTCTGCGCGAGCGGAATTGATCGACGAGGACCGGATCTACACCGATTTTCGTGTGATGGCAGAGCGCGAAGCAGCGCGCGAAGACCGCATCGACGCGGTAGTAATCGCCACCCCGCCACAGTTGCATTTTGAAGTGGCTAGCGCATTCATGGAGAAAGGGATCGACGTCATCTGTGAAAAGCCACTAAGCCGCGATCTTGGCGAAGCCCAACGCCTCAATGACCTCGTCAAACAACACAATCGGCTGTTTCTCCTCACGCATTGCTACACGGGTTATCCGATGGTTCGGGAAGCGCGTGCGATGGTGGCGTCGGGTGCACTCGGCAAGATTCAATGTATTGAAGGCGAACTGTGCGCGGGCTTTGTGGCTGACCCGCAAAATCCGGACCGCCATTGGCGGTTTCGCGAGTCTGCGATGGGCAAGGGCGTCCTCTTGGGCGAAGTTGGCTCCCACGCTCACCATATCGTTTCATACATCACCGGACTCCGCATCGAGGAAGTCTCTGCTGAGATGACGACCTTCGCCGAAGGTCGCGAAGTGTACGACAACGCTTATCTGACGGCACGGTTCGAAGGCGGTGCTCGCGGGCGGCTCTGGGGCAGCTATGTCGCAACGGGAAACGACCATGGCCTCTCATTCCGGATTTTTGGAGAGAAAGGCAGTCTCACCTGGGTTCAGGAAGAACCGGAGGTGCTTTGGTTCAAGCCGCCTGGTAAGCCCGCTGTCCGGCTGGCTCGGGGATACAGCAGCCTCTCGCCGGCTGCAACCGCTGCGACGCGATTCACGGCTGGGCACCCCGAAGGTTACGCGCTTGCCTTCGCAAACCTGTACGCAGATTTCGCGAAGGCATTGATCGCCAAACGTCTCGATTTGCCGTACCAGTCTTACCTCGACGGCATACCAGGCATTGCGGACGGAGTGGACACCATGGCGTTGATCGATGCGGCTGTTCGGTCTAACGAGAAGGGTGGAGCCTGGACCACGCTTACTCGATGAATAAAGTCGTCGCAAACCCGATGATCGAGCTTGCGAGCCTTCCAATTCCGACTTTTGTCACGCTCTGCCGAGCGTGACGTCGTAGTGGTTTTTAAATCAGAAATGGAGACAATGATGTTAAAGAAAGTTGTACTCGGTCTGGCAGCCATGGGTCTGCTTACAGGCGTGGCGTCAGCGAAGGATATCAATTCGGTCGGCGTTGCAATCTATTCCCTCGGCGATCCCTTTCAGATCGCAATCTCCAAGGGCGTTACCGATCGCGCAAAGCAGATCAATCCAAACGCCAAGGTCACGACAGTCGCATCGGATTACGACCTGAACAAGCAATTCGCTCAGATCGACAATTTCATTTCCGCCAAGACGGATTTGATCATTCTGACTGCGGATGATCCTAAGGCGATTCTGCCGGCAATCAAACGCGCCGAAGCAGCAGGCATTCCGGTCATCGCGGTCGATGTTTCCGCAGAGGGTGCGGTGGCGACTGTACAGACCAACAACTTCAAGGCGGGCGAGATGGCTTGCCAGTACCTGTCGGACAAGCTCGGCGGGAAAGGCAAGGTGGTCATCTTGAATGGGCCGGCCGTATCGTCCATCCAGGATCGGGTCAAGGGTTGCCAGTCGGTTCTAAGCAAAGGCAAATTCGAAGTCCTCTCCGACAACCAGAACGCCAAGGCAACGCGTGAAGGTGGTCTGACGGTCATGCAGTCGCTACTGACCCGGTTCCCGAAAGTCGATGGTGTGTTCACGGTCTGTGATCAGGAAGCCATCGGGGCGGATCTGGCGGCCAAACAGTTTGGCCGGAAGGACGTCATGATCTTCAGCGTTGATGGCTCGCCGGAAGTGGAGACGTTGCTGAAATCGAATTCGTCGGTCCAGGCGTCGGTGGCCCAGAGCCCGTACTCGATGGCAATGAGGGCTTTCGATATTGGCAACGACATCCTGACAAAGGGGAAAAAGCCCGATGTGCCTGTGATTCTGCTTGATCCGAAACTGGTCACGCGTGACAACGTCGCGTCGTACAAGGGCTGGGGCGGCTAATCAACCCTCTGTCGATGCAGCGCGTGAGCGCTGCATTGGGCACCGCGCGCGCTTCGGCGTACGGCGCGCGCCGGCCAGCACACACAAGGAGACATGATGCCATCGGATAACGGAATTCCTCTGCTCGAAATGCGGAACGTCAGCAAGACCTTTGTTGGCACCAAGGCTCTTGACAGCGTCGAACTGCGCGCATGGGGTGGTGAAGTTCTTGCGCTGATGGGTGAAAACGGCGCAGGAAAATCGACTCTTATGAAGATCCTCTCGGGGGCCTATGAGGCCGACTCGGGAAGCGAGATTCTAATCGATGGTCAGCCCGTCACCATTGGCGATCCGCAGGAGGCGAAGAATCATGGCATATCGATCATTTATCAGGAATTGAGCCTTGCCCCCAATCTGACGGTTGCCGAAAACATTTACTTGGGGCGCGAGGTTTCAGCTCGCGGAATGGCCAATCGCAAGGCGATGTATGCCGGATGTCGCGACGTCCTGGAGCGACTCGACGTGCCCTTCAATGCTCGCACGATCGTCGGCACGCTTTCGATTGCAGAGCAGCAACTGGTGGAGATTGGCCGCGCGTTGCACGCGAAGTCCAGAATCCTGGTTCTGGATGAGCCCACTACGGCCCTGTCGTCTCGCGAGAGCGAGAGGCTGTTTGCGTTGATCAGGCAATTGCGTGCCGAAGGCATCGCCATCATTTACATCAGCCACCGTATGGAAGAGGTCTACGACCTCTCCGATCGTGTCTCCGTGCTGCGCGACGGGCGATTTGTGGGAACGATTGAGCGTCATGATTTATCGGCACAGACTATCGTCAAGATGATGGTCGGTCGGGATCTCTCGACGTTTTACATGAAAGAGCACGATTCAGGCGGTAGCCGTGGTCCTGTCATCTTCGAAGCAAAAGACATTTCAGACGGCGACAAAGTCAAGCCAAGCAGCTTTCAGCTCCATCAAGGCGAGGTATTGGGAATTGCCGGGCTGGTCGGCTCTGGCCGTACCGAGCTTGCGCGACTGATCTATGGGGCCGATGAAAAAACGGGCGGGAAAGTTTTCATCAACGGCCTCGAGGTGAACATTCGTCAACCGTCGGACGCACTCAGGAACGGGTTGGCATACCTGACGGAGGACCGTAAGGCACTTGGCCTCTTTCTCGACATGTCGTGCGCCGAAAACCTCAATATTGGCGTCATTGCTTCAGATTCACTCCAAGGCGGCTTTCTCAACCTTGCAAAAGGGAAGAGTCGCGCAAATTCGGCGTTTGAACAACTTCGTATCCGGGCGGCGAGCCCTATGGTCAACGTGGGTAGCCTCTCTGGAGGAAACCAGCAGAAGGTTTTGCTTTCACGTTGGCTGCAAATCGGACCCAAGGTGCTGATTCTCGACGAGCCGACGCGCGGTGTGGACATTGGCGCTAAATCAGAGATATATCGCCTTATCGACGACCTGGCTCGCCAGGGAATCGGTGTCGTAGTGATATCGAGCGAGCTGGCGGAAATCATCGGGGTTTGCGATCGCACCCTTGTGATGCGGGCGGGGCATATCGTCGGCGAGGTCGGCGGCCCGGACAAGGAGGCGATCACGCAGGAAAACATCATGGCTCTGGCGGCAGGGGCGGATGCAACCCTTGATGCCGCTTGAAACAGATTCGGAGACGGAAATGAGCAAATCAACGATCGGAGGCCCAGCCGCGGCCCAGACATCGACAGAGCGCATCGGAATGTCGGCGCGTAAGGTGCACATTCGAAGACTGATTAGCGCAATCGGCATGTTGCCGGTGTTGATCATCCTTTGCTTCGCATTTAATTTTGCGACAGAAGGCACGTTTTTCACCGGCCAAAACATCGCAATTGTGTCGCAGCAGGCCGCCATCAATACGGTATTGGCCGCCGGCATGACATTCGTGATCCTAACGGGAGGCATTGACCTTTCAGTGGGATCAATGCTGGCTACCGCGGCAATGACTGCCATGTTGTGTTCCGTCAATCCCACATTCGGTGCCTTTGCGCTCCCAGTGGGACTCATTACCGGCATAGTTTTGGGCTTGCTCAACGGTGGGTTGATCGCCTATTTCAAGCTGCCGCCGTTCATCGTTACGCTCGGGTCGCTCACCGCAGTGCGAGGATTAGCGCGATTGTTCGGTAACGACGGCACGGTGATGAATCCCAACCTGAGCTTCGCGTGGATAGGCAATGCAAGTATCCTGGGCGTGCCCGTGCTCGCAATCATCGCGCTCGCCGTTATCCTGATCTCCTGGATCGTCCTTCGTCGTACGGTGCTCGGCATCTGGATATATGCCCTTGGTGGAAATCCTGCGGCAGCCCGCCTCTCGGGCATCAAGGTCCCTCTGATTCTGCTCTTTGTGTATGCCGTCTCCGGGCTGCTCTCCGGTCTCGGTGGCGTGATGTCCGCAGCGCGGCTTTATGCTGCGAATGGTCTTCAGATCGGCCAGGGCTACGAGCTTGACGCGATTGCAGCGGTTATCCTCGGCGGGACAAGTTTCGTGGGTGGCGTGGGCTCTATCTGGGGGACGCTGGTTGGAGCTTTGATTATCGCAGTACTCTCCAATGGGCTTGTCATCTTGGGTGTATCTGACATCTGGCAATTCATTATCAAGGGCCTTGTCATCATCGCGGCCGTGGCCCTCGATCGCGTCCGTCGCAGCGGTGAGAACCGCACCTGATTCTCAATATGCGCGGCCGAAGCGCAATACAGAAAAATCATCCCGGATACGACGTTGACGCGCGCAACGTCTCTGACCGGCGCGGTGTACCACGCCAATGCGAACAACGGAAACGGAAATGCAACGTTGTACACGCTTTCTGGTGCGTTTGCGGGCATCGCTACGCAGTTTTAGTCTCAGGAGACCAGACGGCGATACGACGAGCCGGCGATCAGCTTAGGTATCCGCAGAACATCCAGAACGCAGAGAAGAAAGAACCGGTTTACGACCCAGGGGAAGTTGCAATCAAGGGCGATTTACGTAGGTGTTTTCTGAAATTCATGTCAGTTAATCCCGCTCTTGGGTAGTCAGGATTTTTCGGGCAAGTGAACTTGAATATGCTTCACGCTGACGCAAAGCGGCTGAGCAAAAAGGGCGCGACGTCAAGTTCGGGCGTACGTTGGAGAATGAGATCGGTGACCAACTGCGACACGATTGGGGCAAGCGTGTAGCCGTTCGACGTCACGGCATTGAAGAAGCCGGGAACACCTTCAACGGGGCCGACAATGGGCGCGCCGTCGATGTCGATATTCATGCCGGCCCAGGCGCGCACCATGTGCATTCCTTTGAGCGCGGGCAGCACGTGGCTTGCGACCCAGACATTGCCTTCGATGCTCTCGCGCATTGCGTGATTCATGCGCCGCGCGGGGTCGAACGCGGCGGTCCAGCCGCCGCCGATCAGGATGCCGCCGGTCGCGGTCTGCTTCAGGCTCAAGTGGCGGTCGGCGTGGGCGATCAGATGGTCGACGAGCTTCGGCGCGGGTTCCGTGGCGATCATCTGCAACGGCGTGCCCGCCACCGGGACGTGCACGCCGAGCATCGCACCGATTTCTTTCGCCCACGCGCCGGCGGCATTGACCACGACACGTGAACGAATCCAGCCGCGGCTCGTGTCGACAGAAAAGCCGTCGCGATCACGCATGATCGCCGTGACGTTGGTCGCACGCTGGAAGCGCGCGCCCTGCGCGCTGGCAAGGCGCATGACGGCATACGTTGCGCGCAGCGGATTGATCTTGCCTTCCATCGGGCAATATTCGGCGCCGAGCAATGCGGGCGAAAGATGTGGCGACAACGCGAGCAGGCTGCGCGTATCGAGCAGTTCCGCTTCGATGCCGAACTGTTTCTCGAGCGCGATCTTCTGCTCGAGGAAGCGCATGCCAGCCTCGCTGTCGGCCACCATCAAACCGCCGGTCACACGAATTTCGAGGTTGTCGCCGCTTTCGCGTTCGAGCTGCTGCCAGAGCCGCACTGACGCAGGGCCGAGCGCAAGCGTGTTGGCTGCGGGCATCCCGCCCGCGCGCGCCTTCTTGCCGAAATCGAACGACAGGAGTTGCACGTGCAGGCTGCCCGCGTTTGCGCCGGACGCTTGCAGGTTGAGATCGTCGCGGTCTACCACCAGCACATCGCGGCCGGCACGGCTCAGAAAATGACCAAGACATGCACCCATCACGCCGCCGCCGATCACGAGAATGTCGGTCGTCTGATCGCCCAGTGCGGGTTCTTTTACAGGCCGGGCAATGTTCGGCGTGGACGCCTTGCGATGGCCACCCCATTCGGGCTTCTCGAACGCGAGCGCGGCGAGCGGCGTGGGACGTATTGGCACACGCGGTGCGAGAAAATGCATGACCTCGCGCGCACGGCCAGTCGATTCCTCGATGAGCTTCGCGCAACTCGCCGCGCAATTGCGGCCCTGGCAGCGGCCCATACCGAGGCGGGTGTTGCGCTTGATCGACGCAAGCGTGTCGTGGCCGGCGGCGAGCTGGTCGACGATCACGCCCTGCGTCACGTCCTCGCATCGGCAGACGATCGTGTCGCGCGGCACATCCGCGATATGCGGCGTCGGTGCGGCGAAAATCTTCCACAGCGCGGTCTGGAACCGGTCCGCGCGCCCCAACGCGCGGCGTGCCGCAGCACGCGATCTCTCGGCGCCCGCCTCTGACTGAAGACGTAGCGCATCCGCCGCCGCGTGGCCCGCGAGCGTCCCGCGCGCGAGCGCGACCCGGGCGCCACCGATGCGCGCACCGTCGCCTGCCGCAAACACGCCTGCGATGCTCGTCTGCCCGTTTGCGTCGATGTCAGTGGCGAGATGTCCAATGCCTCTGTCGACGAACGAATGCGTGCAGCCGAGCGTCCGTGCGATATCGGTCGTCGGTGCGAAACCGTCACCAACGCACAGGGTGTCACAGGAGAGGGTGACGGTTTTGTCGTCGCAAATGTAGGTTATCTCCGCGAGCCGCTGCTTGCCATGCGCCTCGAGCCCGCGTGCGTTCCAGACCACCGGCACGTTCGCGGCGCGCAGCGTAGCGAGGTAAGCGGCGCCGTCGCGAATCAGGCTGGGTGCTTCGCGGGTCGCTACAAGCAGTTCGCGCCACAGGCGCAAGCCGGGCCGCGGCGCACGTTCGAGAACCGCCACGACGTTCGCACCGCCGGCCACCAACTCGGCGGCAAGTTGCAGGTTCAGCGGCCCGTTGCCCGCAATGACGATCCGCTCGCCCGGCGCCACGCGATACGCCCGCGCCAGCGTTTGTGCGCCACCGGTGGTCATCACGCCGGGCAGGGTCCAGCCCGGGAAGGGCGTGGTGTATTCGTATGCGCCGGGAGCGAGCACGATCTGCTGCGGACGGAACACGACGCTTGCGCCATTTACGATCACGCCGATTTCGTGCGGGCCGAATGTGCCCCAGACGAACGCCTCCGGCGTGAGCGTGACGCCCATCGTTCGAGCACGCCGGATCAGCGCTGCGCCTTCGCGGAACTGTCGATCGAGTTTGCTGGCCTGCTGGCTCGGCGCGATCTGCTTGAAAAACTGGCCGCCCGCCATGGGGCGCTCATCAATCACCTCGACCGATGCACCACGCGAGCGGGCCGCGCACGCCGCCGATAGTCCTGCGGGGCCGGCGCCTACCACCAGCACGTCGACGGTGACCTCGCGCGGCTGCGTGCCTTCAGGCGTCGGGGCGAGCGGCACATGAGCGCCGGCGTTGGCGCGCTCAGTGCCTTGCGCGGTGACCTGCATGCCGTCCGCTGCCTTCGTCATGCAGGCGCGTTGTCCCTGTTTGCCGTCCACGCACACGAGGCACTCGAAGCAGTTGCCCATGCCGCAATACAGCCCACGCCGCGCCCCATCGCGTGTCTCCCGGTACACCCCACAGCCGGCGTCGGCAAGCGCCGCGGCAATGGACTCACCCTCCGGCGCGCGGATGCGCTCGCCGTCGTATTCGAACGAGATGAGCTTGCCGGATGGCGCGATGTGCGATTTTTTTAGACGCATCAGAAACCTTGTTGCATTGGGCTTTGCACGTCTTCCAGACGGAGGCCGGAATTTGAAAAACTTGACGTATGGAATTTGTATACAAATGCTATACAAACAATATGCAAACTCAAAGCGCTCAAAAAAACCGGATTCCAGCTCTACGATGAAAACTTTTCGCGGCACCTACACCGTTCTGATCACGCCCTTTACCGCCGACGGCAAGCATGTCGACGTGCCAGCTCTGCGCAAGCTTGTGAACTGGCAGATCGAAGAGGGGATTCATGGGCTCATTCCGCTCGGCAGCACGGGCGAATTCCTGTCGCTGAAGGATTCGGAGCGGCTGGAAGTGGCGCAGACCGTGATCGAGGCGGCGGCGGGCCGCGTGCCGGTGCTGCTCGGTACGGGGATGGAATGGACCGACGACGCCATTGCCCGTTCGCGGGAAGCGCAGGAACTCGGTGCGGACGGCGTGATGGTCATTCCGCCGTTCTACAGCACGCCGACCGAAGACGAACTCTTTGAGCACTACCGTCGGATCGGCGAGTCGATCGATCTGCCGATCATGATTTACAACAATCCGGCCACGGCGAACGTCGACCTGAAGCCGGAACTCGTCGCGCGCCTGTCGCACATCGACAACGTGAGCTACATCAAAGAGTCGACGTTGGAGGTCACGCGGGTGCGCGACATCGTCGAATTGTGCGGTGACCGCATGACCGTGTTTGCGGGGATTCTCGGCTACGAATCCATGTGTGTCGGTGCGCAGGGCTGGGTGGCGGTGTGTTCGAACCTGCTGCCGAAACTTTCCGCCCGGCTTTACGAATGCACTGCTGTCGAGCGTGATCTCGACGCGGGACTCGCGATTTATCACGAAATCCTGCCGATCGTGCGTTGGGTTGGCGGTCATCGCTATGTCTCGGCAAGCAAGGCCGGCCTCGAGATGATGGGCTTGCCCGTGGGCGCGCCGCGCGCGCCGCGTCTGCCGCTGCCACAAGGCGATCGCGAACTGCTGCGCGCCGACCTTGCGGCGCTCGGCGTCCTGAACACGCTGTCCTGATTCTTTTCCCCCTGGAGAATTTCATGTCCTTCCGCTCGTTTGCCCGTCCGTTTCTGCTTTCAGGCGCACTCGCGCTTGCTGCCGCTTTGAACGCCCAGCCAGCCGCTGCCGCGTGCACGTCGTCCATTCCCGCCGACGCGCTGATCAAGAAAGGTGCGCTCATCATGTCGACCAATCCGACGCTGCCGCCGCTGCAATACACCGACGGTTCCGGGCAACTGAAGGGCATGCGCATCGAATTGGGCGAAGAGATCGCCAGGCGTCTGTGCCTCACGCCCGAATACGTGAAGATCGATTTCGACGCGATGGTGCCGGGTCTGCAAGGTGGCCGCTGGGATGTCATCAATACCGGCATTTTCGTGACCGACGCGCGTACCCGCATCATGCAGATGATCCCGTACGAGAACCAGGCGATCAGCATTTCCGCCACCTCGTCGAATCCGTTGAAGATCACGAAGACGGACGACCTCGCGGGGCACACGGTGGCCGTCGAGATCGGTGGTTTCGAGGAGGCGCAGGCGCGCGCGATGATGAAGGATATGACGGCGCGCGGGTTGACGCCCTTCACGCTGCGCACCTTCGACACGTTTTCGATTGCTTATCAGGCGCTGGCCGCCGGCCAGGTGGACGCGGTCGTCTCGATCGACGCGGTGGCCGGCGAATACCAGAAGCGCGGCGGCTTTGCGCGTGTCGTGTCCGGCATTCACCCGACGCCGGTCGCGCTTGCAGCGAAGAGCCCGGCTCTCGCGAGCGCGATCGCCGGCGTGCTCGACGAGATGCAGAAGGACGGCAGCTACCAGAAGCTGTTTGCGAAGTACGGCATGAAGCCGCTCGATGCGCCAATCGCAGTCGCACAGCCGAAGTGATCGCCGCACGAACACGTTGATTACATTTGCAGGAGTCAGGCAATGAGCAAAGGATGGAGCTGGGACGGTTTCGCCTCATATCTGATCAGCCCGTACTTGATCGGCGGCGCGTTTCAGACCATCTGGCTGACGCTCGTGGCGATCGCGGGCGGCCTTGTTCTCGGTTCGCTTATCGCGTTCGCGCGGTTGTCCGGGAAGCATTGGCTGTCAGCGCCGGCTGCGTTCTACGTTTGGGTTTTTCGTGGGACGCCGCTGCTGGTGCAACTGATCATCCTGTACACGGGGCTGCCGCAGGTCGGGCTGCGTTTCTCCGTGATCGAGGCGGCGCTCATCGGCTTGATCCTCAACGAGGCGGCATATCTGGCCGAGATTATCCGGGGGGGCATTATCGCAGTGCCGCGCGGACAGACCAGCGCCGCGAAGGCACTCGGCCTGACTAGTGTGCAGACTATGAGTCAGATCGTCTTCCCGCAAGCGATGCGGCTCATCGTGCCGTCGCTTGGCAATAGCGTGAACAGCCTGCTGAAGACGACCTCGATCACGTCGGTGATCTCGATGGAAGAACTGCTCAGACGCACGCAGGAACTCATCCAGGAACGCTTCATGGTGCTCGAGTTGTTTGTCGTGGCCGCGCTTTACTACCTGCTGATGACGACGGTCTGGAGCTTCTTCCAGCGCAAGATCGAAGCCTATTACGGGCGGGGCTATGCCGCGCACGACACACACCGAAGCGGCTGGCGCGCATGGCTCTCGGCGCGCCGCACGCTGCGCGTTGCAGCCCGCTCTCATTGATTCTGGAGAAACACTCGTGACCGCTATATACCAGTCCAGCTTCGACACGGTGATTCTCAACGCGCGCATCGCCACGGCGGCCGATCTCTACACCGCCGATATCGGCATCCTCGATGGCGTCGTTGTTGCCATCGGCCGCGATTTGCCCAACGGCCGCGAGACGATCGATGCCAGGGGCCGCTTCGTCACGCCAGGCGGCGTGGACGCGCACGTCCATCTCGACCAGCCCACGTCCGACGGCTCGAAAATGGCGGACGATTTTCTGACCGGCACGCGCTCAGCAGCCTGCGGCGGCACCACGACGGTCATCCCGTTCGCGCTGCAGTTCAAGGGGCGCAGCGTGCGCGCGGCGGTCGAGGACTATCACACCCGGGCCAACGGTAAGGCCTCGATTGACTATGCGTTCCACCTGATTGTGTCGGACCCGACAGAGGCGGTGCTGAAGGACGAACTGCCGGCACTGATCGCGGACGGTTATACGTCGATCAAGGTCTATATGACCTACGACGACATGAAGCTCGACGATCGCCAGATCATAGACGTGCTCGCCTGCGCGCGTGTTCATGGTGCGATGACGATGGTCCATGCGGAGAACAGCGATTGCATTGGCTGGTTGACCGAACGGCTGCTCGCGGCCGGGCTCACCGCGCCGAAGTATCACGGCGATTCGCGGCCGATGCTGGTCGAGCGGGAAGCGACTCATCGGGCGATTGCGTTGTCCGAGGTGACGGAGGCGCCGATTCTGATCGTCCATGTCTCCGGACGGGAGGCGATCGAGCAGATTCACTGGGCGCGCGGCCGGGGTCTGCCAATCTTCGCGGAAACCTGTCCGCAGTATCTTTTCCTCAGCGAAGAAGACCTCGCGCTCGAAGGCTTCGCCGGCGCGAAGTGCATCTGCAGCCCGCCGCCGCGCGACAAGGCGAACCAGCAAGCCGTATGGACCGGATTGCAGAACGGCATGTTCACGATCGTGTCGTCGGACCACGCGCCCTTTAACTACGACGATCCGCACGGCAAGATGCTGCACGGTGCCGCTGGCGGCTTCCATCAGGTGCCCAACGGCATTCCGGGCCTCGAAACACGGCTGCCTTTGCTGTTCTCGGAAGGAGTGCTGGCAGGCCGGATCGACATCAACCGCTTCGTGCAGCTCACGTCGACGAACGCGGCGAAACTGTACGGACTGTATCCGCGCAAGGGCGCGATCGCGGTCGGCAGCGATGCCGATCTGGTGATATGGGATACGGGTATTGAACGTACGATCCGCAACGACGAGCTTCACCATGCAGCCGATTACACGCCCTACGAGGGGCGCGAAGTGCGTGCGTGGCCCGCGATGACGCTGAGTCGAGGCGTGACCGTGTGGGCGGATGGGCAGTTCCGCGGGCAGGCCGGTCATGGACAGTTCCTGCGATGCGAGCGCCCCGACGTTGTAACATCGCAGGTCAAAGCCGGGACTGCCGCCATCTGAAGGCGGATCCGGCGGAAAAGAGAACTACCCGCAATCATGAAAAAAACAGACACGAAGGCAGCCGTAACGGGCGTGAAGAAGGCGACGAGGAAATCAACAGGCAAGCTGCCGCAGCCGGATACGCCGTCCATACAGACAGAGGAAACGCTCTCCGAAACGCGTGTCGCGAGCCTCGGCGAGCGCGCCTACCGGCGCTTGCGCGAGATGATCCTGGATCGTGAGCTGGAGGCGGGCGCGCTACTCAATGAGTTGCGTGTCGCCGACCAACTGGAAATGTCGCGTACACCTGTTCGCGAAGCGCTGATCCGGCTCACCGGCGAAGGCCTGCTGGTGCGCGCCGACGCGCGCAGTTTTGCGGTGCGCACAGTGTCTACCCGCGAGTTTTTCGAAAGCATGCGGGTTCGTGAAGTACTCGAAGCACAGGCGATCGACCTAGGCATCCAGCGGCTCACGCCCGCGGCGATCGAGGCGCTGGAAGAGAAGGTTCACGCGCTCGAGGTCGGCGAGCATACGGAAGTCGAGCATCGTGAGCTGGATGATCTGCTGCACAGAACGATTGCAGAGGCGTCGGGCAATGCCGTTCTCGTCCAGATGATCACGATGATGCGGCTGAATGCGCGGCTCTTTCGCGTGACGAGCCATCTTCACCGGCAGCAGGAGAATCACGTCGAACATTTGGCAATCCTCGCCGCGCTGAAGTCGCATGACAAGGTGGAAGCGCGCAACGCGATGATCAGTCACATTCGCGGACTTCAGGACGACGTTATCAAGGCGATAACGGGGTAACCGCCGCTGGGTCTTACGTTCGAAGATCCGAATTCAAATATGGATAATTAGTATATCTATTAGAAAAAAGCCAGTATTCAAGCGAAAAGGCTGAGTCCTGTACGGTACAGGACTCAGCCCAGTCAACTTTGACTTTGCGAATCATCCAACTTCGCGAGAGCCGTTCAACAAAGCGGGCTTTTCGCTAAGCCGGACTCAATCAGAACCTGTGGCGAATACCCACTGTCACGGTAGCCTGCTTGTTGGAACCCGAGTCGCCGGTTGCCGAGCCAATAACAGCGACAGCGGCCGTGCCCGACGAGTCTTGTGTTCCCGATGCGGTCGTGTAGCCAGCCCATGCGTAGAAATCCGTACGCTTGCTGATCGAGTAGTCTGCTGCAACAGCGAACTGGTTGTACTTTGCCGACGAATTGCCGCTCGACTTCAGGTACACGTAGCCAATCTGCGTCTGCAGCGGCGCCGATACCTGCCACACGGCGTACACCGAACCCGTGTTGTACTTCTCCGCCTTCTTGAATGTCGAGCTGGCATCTGCAGTGTATTCGGCATAGCTGTAGTAGCCACCCAGGGTCACCGAGCCGAACACGTAGTTGCCGCCGATACGCGCATTGTTGATCGACGCCGCAGTGGAATACGCTGCGTTGACAGCCGTGTTGAACAACGAATCCCACGTCGTCGTACCGCGGTTCGCGCCGCTGCCGTTGCTCAGGTGATAGTAGCCCGCTGCCAGGTTGACGGGACCGTTGCTGTATGCAGCTGCGGCGGCGTAGCTCTGACCCGAGCCCGTCGCGCCAGCCACTCCGCCCAGCGAGTACATGGTTTCGAACTGGAAGCCGGACCAGGTCGGCGACGTGTACTTGATCGAGTTATTGACCCGCGCGCTGTTGTCGGCGTTGTCGATGTCACCCGGCGAGATGAATACGCCACCGAGGAAGCCGTCGCCCTGCACCGGTTGAACCAGGTCAACCAGCGGATCGTATTGACGCCCGGCCGTGAGCGTACCCAACTTGTCACTGCTCAGGCCAACGAAAGCCTGGCGACCGAACATGCGGCTACCCTGGCCGAGCTTGCCGTTCGTCGAGTTGAAGCCGTTTTCCAACTGGAAGATTGTTTTCAGGCCACCACCGAGGTCTTCTGAGCCTTTCAAGCCCCAACGGCTACCCGACTCGTTGCCCGAACTCATGCTGAAGGACTTGCTGCCGCCGTCGTTCGAAACGTAGGTCAGGCCGGTATCAATGATGCCGTACAGCGTGACGCTGTTTTGTGCGTGAGCTACGCCGGTTGCGCCGAGCATGGCCAGCGAAAGAGTTGCCAGTGTGGTCGTCTTCATCTGCATCCTTGGGTTTTGGTTGAAGTGCGGGATGCAGAATAGCGGCCACGAAATTCTTACAAAAAAGTGTTGGCAAAAAACAACCGTCGATTAGGAATGGAAACTATATGTATTTTTTCGACATGCAAAAGAGGCTATGCAACGTACCTTTCTTAACTCTCTCGACTTCGCCGAAGGATTTCCTTAGCGTAAGTAAGATCATTCCTAAGGAGTCTGGATTGTCGTTGGTCAGGGTATCCCTACAAAAGAATCATCCACACCTGCTTGGATCAAGTAACCGAGAGAGTGAGAATCACATCACGCAAAATGGTGAGAGGTGTTTTTGTTCTGTCAAACTTGGTCTCCAATCTGAGACGGAGTGAAAGCGCGGAGTCTGCATAGTCGCCTACTGCCTGCTGTGCGATCGATCGGACATGAGGTTGTGGCTTACCTGAATTGCAGAAGGATGTGAATGGACATGTTGCAAAGTATCCGCGCCTTCGTGGCCGTCGCAAATGCAAACGGCTTTACCGCAGCAGCGCGACAGATGCGAGTTGGGACGCCGCAGGTATCGCGCGCCATCGCAGAGCTGGAGACACACCTGGGTTTGCGCTTGCTAAGCCGCACAACCCGCAGCGTGGCATTGACTGCGGCAGGTGATCGATACCTTGCGCACTGCAAGTTCATCCTTGACCGGTTAGAACTGGCGGAAGCCGAGGCGGCTGGTCTGTGCGCCAAGCCCATTGGTACGTTACGAATCGGTGCGGATCCGACGTTCGATGCTCACCATCTCGCGTGGCTCATTCACGGCTATCAAGCGCGCTATCCTGAGGTAACGATCCAAACGTCGCTCCTGAGCGGGAGTTTGGATGCAGCTTTGGATATTCACGACACGATACTTCTTTGCAATCCCGTCCCGCAAATTGAGCACATGGTGTTTGAGCGCGTCGGCGCAACCAGTACCGTACTGTGCGCATCACCGGTTTATCTGGCAAGCCATGGTGTCCCTGAAACAGTCAGCGAACTTCGCCGTCATAGGTGCTTGCAAGTCAGACATATGGACGACGCCTCCGAGCAATGGCTGTTCGAAGGACTTGCCGGACCCGAAGTGTTTTGCTGCGATCAGGCGCGGGTATTGACTGATACGACCGACGTACTGGTCAACGTAATACAGGAGGGGGGCGGCATCGGTCAGCTGTCTCTATCGCGGGCGCTGCCGGCATTGCGCAGCGGTGTGCTGGTTCGGGTTTTGCCGCAGTATCGGCTAGCAGCCCGAAACACGTACGTGTTGTGTCCTTCTGCCCACTATGGCGAGCCCAAGGTTCAGACATGGTTCGAGTTCGTGAAGGCTGCTTTACCGGGACGGCTTGCAGAAGATCAGGTTTCGTTGATTTCCCATAATTCGAACCACTCCGAATCGCCCAGTGCTTTTGAAGCTGATGTCGCCGCGGAAGTCCAGTCATAAAACGTAGACCGTACACGGCCAAGCCTGATCCAGATTTATCCATCACGTCATCACGCAGGAAGCCGTTCGGCAACAACAGTGATTACGGGCGTGGAAGCATTGGTAATCAACTCCGTCTTTGTCCCGGGTATTTGTCCATTCTGCGCCGAAGCGCGCTGGTTACACTCGCCTCTGCGTTTTCGCGCTTGCTGACCATCGAGGACAGAGGGGAAAAACATGATTCACATTAGTCGACACTGCCTGGTTGGGCGCAACCAGGTCCGGCAAATTCTTCTGGCCGCTGCGCTTGCGGTTGCCTGCAGTCTGCAAGGCTGTGCCACGTCGCTCGAGACGTTCGGGCTCGGCGCGGGTGTGGGGATAGTCGGCGCTTTCGGTCTGATCACCTGCGCTATCGGGTGCCATTGAGCATCGTCAACAGTATTCCTGCAGCGCTTCCCGATAGATGCGACTGCGAATGATCGAGGCCGTGTAAAAACGCGTGAGCCGGCGGTCTGTCGAGCGACTGGTGAGGCCGCGCCTTCGCAGCTTCCTGTCTTCCTGTTGTCTACGACTGAACTGATTGCGCCACGCCAACAAGCAAAGGCAGGCGTGAGATTACGCGCCTGCGAGCTTCATCGCTCGCAGTGTCTTTGCAAATCCGAGGATCTTCATGACGCGTTTGAGGTTGTACGCCAGCACATGCAAGCTCATTTCAGTCGAAACGTTCCCAAGCCTGCGCATCTGGAAGTGGGTTGAGCCCATCCAGTGCTTCAGCGTGCCAAACACGTGTTCGACCGTTCGTCGCCGTATTGTCATCGCGTCAAGCTGACGATCCAGTCTGCGTTGCATTCTGTCGAGTACCGCTTCGTGTTCCCATCGGCGAATGCGCCGATACGGCGCCGGCGTGCACTGCTTTCTGAGCGGACAGTGTGGGCAGGCAGTGCTCCAGTAGGTCCGCAGTTTCAGCAGATTGGCACTCTCCAACGAGGTGTAGCGGTATATCGCGCGTTGCCCTGCCGGACACAGATACTGGTCGTCTCTGGCGATGTAAATGAAGTCGGCCCGGTCGAAGCGACCGTCAGCCTTTGCACCGGAGGTTTGTGATTTGGGCACCAATGCCGTAATGCCCGCGTCGTCGCATGCCTTGATCTCTGGTGCGCTGAAGTATCCACGGTCTGCCAGTGCCTTGATTTTCTTCTTGCCCATCGCGTCGCGCGCCGCTTTGGCCATTGGGCTCAACTGCGTCCGGTCGTTGCCGACATTCGTGACTTCGTGGGTAACGATGAGATGGTGCCGGGCGTCGACGGCGACCTGAACGTTATAGCCAACCACGCCCGTACCCTTGGCTTGAGAGACCATTGAGCGTGAGTCGGGATCGGTCAGCGAGACCTGCTTTTCCGGCAGGTCGTTTAGAAGCTCCGCTGCGCGATCCAGATCGCGCATCTGTTCACGCAGCGTCTCAATCTTCTCCCGTAGGCGTTCAGTCTTCGCTTCTACCTCGGCTGGTTGAGTGCGATCGGCGGTCTCCAGTGCGTCCAGATAACGCTGGATGCTTTGCTCGATCTGCTCCTGACGTCGTGCAATCTTGTTGGGCGTGAAGTTGTTGTCGCGGCTGTTGACCGCCTTGAACTTGCTACCGTCGATGGCTACGACCGCTTGTGTAAACAGCTTCAGGTCCCGGCATATCATCACGAAGCGACGGCACACGTTGCGAATGCCCTCACCATTGTTCCGCCTGAACTCGGCAATCGTCTTGAAGTCTGGCGCAAGCCGGCCGGTCAGCCACATCAATTCGACATTGCGCTGGCACTCCCGCTCCAGGCGTCGGCTAGACTGCACGCGATTGAGATAGCCGTAGATATAGATCTTGAGCAGCACGGCCGGGTGGTAAGAAGGTCGCCCGGTGCTTGCCGGCGTGGTGCCTTCGAATCCGAGGGATGCCAGTTCGAGTTCTTCGACGAAGGCGTCGACAATCCGCACAGGATTATCTTCAGCGATAAAGTCATCGAGACACTCCGGCAGGAGTGTCGTCTGACTGCGTTCCGCACCTTCGACAAATCGCCCCATCTGCGCCTCTTGTTTCAGCGGGTTGATTTAGTCTAGGTGATCACGCGCGTTTTTACACGGCCTCGATCAATCGCAGTCGCCGCGCTCAAGCGCTCGTGAACGGCTTCAGGCCATCGCCGCGGTTGACGCTGCATTGGACCGCCCAGCGGCCGCCGAGCGCGGGCGCAATATAGCCGATCTTTTCCACCGGTTGCCTGGTGACGGGATGGCGTCCGTTGAATTCGATCCACCCGCCGCCTTGTTCGACCGCGCGCCAACTGGCCTCGCGGATCGCGGATTGGTCGTCGCCCGGCAGCGCCTCTTTGCGCAGCTTGCCTGCCTTGCCCGGATCGGAACCGAAGGCACGGAAATAGTCGTCCCGGTCCGCAACCACGATATAGAGATCGCGATCGCGAAAGCCGCCCTTGGGGTCGTGAAATTGGCGCACGGCATTTTCCGGCCCCTCGGTGTCGACCAGTCGGGCCGCACGCTCCGCCATGGCTCGAGCCTCGTTGGCACAGCCCTGCCGCAACCGGATATATTTAACCCCGTCGCTTAGTCGATCGGCACGGGCTTGCAGCAGACTCGCCGTTTCCACCGAGCCGCCGACCATCTCGCCATTGCTGTGAGTGATGTCGTCCAGCACCTCGACCGCCTGGGCAATCTCCTGCAAGCCGGTGGTCTGCTCGCTGCTCGAACGGGCGACGTCGCGCAGCAAAGCGGCCACTTCGCTGACCGCGTCGACCGCGCGCGACAGCAGATTCCGGCTGCCTTCGATGGCTTGCACCCCGTCGCTCACCTCGTCGCGAGAATGCTGGATCAGTTTCTTGACTTCCGCTGCCGCTTGCGCGCTGCGCTGCGCCAATGCCCGCACTTCGGTGGCGACCACGGCAAAACCGCGGCCGGAATCACCGGCTCGGGCGGCCTCGACTGCCGCGTTAAGCGCGAGAATATTGGTCTGGAATGCGATGCCGTCGATCACACCGAGTATCTCTCCCATCTCGTGCGAACGTTGCTCGATGCGCTCGATGCTTTCGACCGAAGCGCGCACCGCCGCCTGCCCCGCGACCGCATCGGCATGCGCGCGGGTGGACCGCTCATCGGCTTGCTGTGTCTGATCGGTGTTGTAGCGCACGGCTTCCAGCAAGGCCTGAAGCGAGGCACGGGTCTGCTCCAGGCTGGCAGCCTGCGATTCGGTGCGCTGCGACAGCAAGGTGGCATGTTCGGTCGCCTGTGCGCCTCCCATCGCGATCAGTTCGGCTTCGCTGCGGATGCGCGCAACTACCTGCGATAACTGGTAAGCGAGCAAGCGCGCCTGTTCACCCAGTGCCGCCAGCTCGTCGCGTCCCGGCAAAGACACGTCCTGCACCAGATCGCCATCGCACAGCGCATTTAACTGGGCTCGCAAGGTCGAGATCGCGTGGATCAGGCCGGCCCCGAACAGCCCGAAGATCACCAGGAACTGTGCCAATCCCAACGCGGCGCCATAGCTGCCGTACCAGCGCGTTGCCACGACGGCGCCGATGGCGCTCAGTGCAGCGATCGTCCACTGTACCCGCAGGTTCCAGCGGCGTAATGCCGACCTGAGAAGGAGAGAAGGGGCGTGTGTGGAGGACTGGCCGGCCGTAGCATGTGGCGTCTTTTTATTGGTTGACATGGATATTGCCCGAACCGTATGTTGGCTTTTGCCTTCGATCGCTGGACAGGTGCATGGAATGCAACCCGAGAGCACGTCGATGGTGTGTATGTTCTTGTGTGCCGGAAGACGCCTCCTTAAGCGCGGTTGTCACGGAACGCATCGCTCCGGCAAGCCACAGTCTCCCGTGAGTAGCTATGAGTGGCGCTCACCGCAAAAGGCACAAGGCCCCGCTCACGTGGCGATTCTCCCATGGCGGAAAGAGCGTGATTATCGAAAACACTCGCACTTCACTTCTATTCTGCTTATCGGATTCGAACAGTCGCTTCGTAGCCCGGAACAAGGGCCGCCAGTCGTTACGCTTCTGTTTTGATGGCACGACTTTGCATCACGAACTCAGCGGCAGATGTGTAGTGCGCGTTGTTTGCGCTACCGACGAAAGTTCGAGACCCGGCCCGCTCCGCCGGTTGCGCCGACTCCGAAATCACCTCCAACACCGTCAAAGGCGGCGGAACTTCCGTCCGGTAGATTTCGCGAGAAGGCGTTAGCACGCACACTGATGGCACCCACAGGGCGGCCTCGATCTGAATCCGGTTGAGGAAGGTTGGGCCAATGGCCGTAGGCGTTTATTTGGGTCGCTTGAATCATGACACTGACGCCCGGATTGCAGCCGTTATGCACTACAACGCTTTCTTCGGAAAATGCGCCCCTCGTGCCTATGCCTGTGGCGACCATGCCGTTGGCACGTACCACATCGCACTGGAATGAGGTGAAAACGATGGCGTTGACCGGGATGTCGACATCGACGATATCCGTCTCGCCGACACGAACGCTCAGAAGCCTTCCCGCCGCAAGCACGCCGTCCTGTATTGGACCGGTCTTGACGAAGTCCACCTGGAGTGAGAATCCGGTTAAACGGTCCGCTTCAGTGGGGACTGAAACTTTGTAGGGTACGGGACGCGAAGTATCGTCAATGCCCGCAAAGTTTCCGCCGCTTGCGCTGACACGCAGACCTACGCCGATAACATTGGTAGCAAATACCCGGCTGAAGCCCGGCACGGGCACGAAGATGTCAGTGAGTTTTGCTTCGCGTACATTCGATGTGCCAATACAGGCGAACGGGATATCGCGCTCCGCTGCGACGCGAACCGATCCTATCGTCGACCCCACGGGCATATCCGGAGACGCAGTAAGCGTTTTCGACGGGAGTACAAGATCCTGTGGCGCTGTGACTTTGAGTCGACAATCGGCGTGTGCAACTGCGGCACCCAGAAAACAGGTGGCAAAAATTGAAGCCTTCCTGAGTAGCTGGATGCGAAGCAACGTAGATAGTCGTGTCAATTTGAAGCTGCCTTATGCGTCGAATTCTCCTTGCGCAATAGTACAGATTCCACATTGAACCGAGCGTCGTTGATCCTTACCAAACCTGACCGGCATGATCCCGTCCTCGTCAGGGATCTGATCTCAGGTCCCTGCTTCCTGGGTTCAACGGCCAGTCAAGCGCTTGGCGAAATTTCAGCACTCGACGGCTCGGTCTTTGTCGCCGACTCATCGGCGAGCGCCCAGCGCCTCACGAGACCAGCGATGATGAGTACGGCTACCGCACCTGTCAGCGGCGCAAAGGCCATCATCGGGAGGATCTGACCGAGCCCCAGTCCCGCACTTAGGATTGCTGCGCCGGCAAACGCGCTGCCAATGGCTCCAAATCGCCCGAACGCGTGCATCCAACTCAAGCCGGTGGATCGGGCAACGGTCGGGTAGAAGCGCGCTGTCAATGCGTTCATTCCTGTGTTTGTTCCCGGAATGAACCATCCCCAGGCGAATGCAAGTATCTGCAAAGCCCAGAATGTCGACCCCACGCTATGGACTGCCCAGAGCGAAATTGCCGCCATGCAAAAGCTCACTGCGACCGTATAGTATCGATCGAAGCGATCCATCAGCCAGCCGATGGCAATCGAGCCCAGTGTGCCGCCCCAATTCAAAACCCCTACCATGACGGCGCCCTCGGCACTCGTATATCCCGCCTCCTTCGCCATTGTGGGTAGCCAGTTGTAAAGCAGATAGGTAACGAACAGCCCGACGAAATAGCAAAGCCAGATGAGGACCGTGCCGGCTACGTAGCGCTTCGAAAGGATTGTCCCGATAGCGCCACCTTTCACCACGGGTTGTGCTGGCAAGAAGAATTGCGTATCAGCAGGCACGTTTGTACGACCGATAGCAGAAAGAATCTTGCCAATCAGTTCGGGGCGCCTGTTCTGGACTGTCAGGAATGCAACTGATTCGGGTAGCCAGAGTATGAGAAGAGGCACGCAAAAAATTGCAAGCGTGCCACCGACCATGAGCATGGTGCGCCATCCGTAGCTTGGAATGATCCAGGCTGCGATGAATCCGCACAGGGCGGCGCCAACTGTGAAACCGCTATACACAACAGTCACAAGGAAGGAGCGCCGGCGTTCCGGAACGTACTCGGACCACAGGGCCACTACGTTTGGCATGACTGCGCCCAGGCCGAGCCCTGTGACAAACCGGATCGGCAACATCATCCCGAGAGATGTAGCGTACGCAGTGGCAAGTGTCCCAATGCCAATGATAAAAACACTGGTGGTGAGGACGCGTTTGCGTCCAAACCGGTCCGCCACCGGGCCGCCGACAAAAGCGCCGAGAGCGAGGCCGAACAATGCAGCGCTGAGTATCGGAGCCAGTGCTTGCTTGGTCACGCCCCATTCCCTGATGAGCTCCGGTACGGCAAAACCGATAATGACGGTGTCCCAGCCGTCCAATGAGATGATCAGGAACGCTAAAAACCCGACCAGCCATTGAAATGGACTAACTCTGCGCTCATCGATGAATTCGCGAACATTGATTGATCTTCCTGCTGCCGGCATTGTGTCTCCCAACTATGGACAATGTTTATGGATCTATATTCAGCTCAATGTTCACCCGAGACGGATCTGAAAATCCGTTTCGTCACCGTGTTGCAGGTCCCTCCCTTCCCTCGACCGCAAGCGGGCCAGTATTTGATCGCCGAAATTCAGCGTCCAGCAAGAAATTCCGTTCAGCATCGACAAATAAAATTTATCGCCCATCTCATCCGACGTCACATAACCATCGCGCGCGGCAGTCCTGGCCGCGCTCGACAAGAATTTCTATGGGTAAGCCGGAAGCCTTTTTTACTACGTCAGCCGGTGCGTCAGGCTAAACTGCGGCTCAATCCCGCATAAAGTTGGGTCGATTCGATATGAACATACGTTTTCTGGAGACCTTCGTCTGGCTGGCGCGCCTGCGCAACTTCCGCCTGACTGCCGAGCGCATGCATGCAACCCAGGCCGCCATATCGAGCCGCATTTCTGCACTCGAGCAGGAAATGGGCGTGCAACTGTTCGATCGGGGGTCACGCGAGGTCACGCTGACACAGGTGGGCACGAAAGCACTTCCATTTGCCGAGCAGATACTCAAGCTGAACCAGAGCATGCTCGACAGCGTCGGCGACCGGTCGAAGGTTTCCGGGCTGCTGAGGCTCGGGGCAGTGGAATCGATCATTCATACGTGGCTGCCCGATTTGCTCAAGCGCGTGCGCGAGGAATACCCGAACCTCACCATTGAGCTGACCGGGGATACGTCATCGCATCTCGTTGCTCAGCTCGCCAGCGGTCATATCGACGTGGCACTACAGCTCACACCGACAACCGCCGCGGAAACGTCGGGCATTGCACTCGGCAGTCTGCCGATGTGCTGGATCGCGAGCCCGTCGCTCAATATTTCGGACGAAACCCTGACTGAAGCGGAACTCGCCGCGTTTCCGATCATCGGATTTGCGCGGCACTCGCTACCACATACCTTTCTTGTCGGTCTGTTCGAATCGGTAGGCGAACCGGCTGCGCAGATCAATTGCATGTCGTCTGTCGCCGCGATCATTCACATGGTGACCGATGGCTTCGGCATCGCGGTGCTGCCGTGCGCATTCGTGATGAAAGACCTCGCGGCCGGGCGGCTGCAGATGCTGAAAGTCACGCACCGCGTTCCGGCGTTGCCATTGATCGCCGCGTATCGCCGTCATCCGGACAGCCGGTTGCCAGAATCAATCGCGCGACTGGCACTCACCGTCATGCTCGACTTCGCTCTCGCGAACGGCCCGCAATTCGCGCTGCTCCCCGAAACCGACAGCGCATCGTCGCAGCATTTCTGATCCGGAACGATGCCTACGAGCACCACGCCGGTCATTCCAGTTCAGCGCAAATAGCGCTTGCGGAGGGCTCTGTCAGCTTGGCGGGGAGGCGGATGCGTGCACCGTCATCCTCATTGCGGTAGTCAACGGTGCGGATGGCATTCCCAATCGTTATATGTCGGTTTGTCGATCGGCGTCAGTCCGGGAATCATAAACACTGTGCAGGTAAAACGCCGTCCCTTGCCGGTGGTGGCGTCGTAACTCACTTGCTGGCCGCCCAGGCCGTTCTTCTGCCCATACTGGACGTTGGCAATGACAATCTCGTCCGAAGAAGCCAACCCTATTGTTTTGGCGGTGGACGCCTGAACATCGATCATGTTCATCTGCGTCGTTCCGCAGGCCGACAAAACCAAACTGACGGCCGCCATTCCGATGACAGTGCGCATCGCGGGATACAGTTCTTTTTGCATGGTCATTCCTTATCGATTTGTTGAATCTTCACTCTGTGCGCTTGCTCGCTAACGGCGATGCATCCCGCCTTCGCCGAGGCATCCGGCGAAGGCAGTTGGATGACGTCTACGAATCAATTACGTCCCCGGGGTATAAAAGCTGGCCTGCAGTTCCGAGCCGACGTTCTGGATGTACGACTGCCAGATGAGCGCCATCGCCCCGGATGCGTTGACGGCCAGCGCGGGCCAGGAGGCGTCCTGCGGGTCCTGCCCGAACAATGTCGACGTACTCCACGCACCGTTCCGATAGCTGGCAGCGAGAACGTCCGACGAGCCCGCCGTACTCGCGTCCTGCCACGCAACCGTCACGTTGCCTGCCGCATCGATCACGAGAGGCGGATACTGTTGCGCCGTCGTATCCAGGTGTTCCGTCAGTTGATGCAACGGCCCCCAAGTTCCGCTGGCATCGGCAACACTCGCCTGCAGAACGACGCCGCCCTCTGCCCACATGACGGCCGCTACACCGTTTGCATTGACGGTCAGCATTGGCGTGGCGATGAAGCCACTCGGCTCCGTAATCTCCGGGGCGACGGCCTGAGCCGCCTGCCAGCCGGTTCCCGCTACGTAGCGCTGCGACATGGTGGTGGTGGAGATTTTCCCGCTCGTCACATCGAGTTGACCCCACACCAGCGTGATGTTGCCCTTCGTATCCATGCCAGCCGCGGGGAACTCGATCGTCGTGAACAGACTCGTGTCCGATACGGCTTGATTGACGTTGGTCCAGCCGTTGGTCGCATCGAACGTGGCCGTCCAGAGCGCCGACTGCGTCGTGTTGGTCTGCCTCCACGCGAGCACCGCGCTGCCGGACGGTAGGACCGAAATCATCGGCCTTACATTGTTGGTATCACCGGTGACGGCACCCGGGCCGGTCTGCGCCGGCATTTGAATCAGTGCCGTCGTCGACCACGTCCCGTCCGTCGTATAGCGCGTCCATGCGATTCGGGAATTGAGCAGGTCAATCGCCTGCGGCCAGGCGACGATGGCGTTGCCCTGGTCGTCGATCCCTGCTGTATACGTGGAGCTCGTGACGCTCGGCGCCACTTCGAATGGCGTTCCCCATCCTGTAGTTGGGCTATATGGGCGCGCCCACAGCGCATAGGCATTCGGCCCCGGCATCCATTCCGTCCAGAACGCAACCGCCTGGCCGCTGGCGTTGCCGACCAGTTGCGGCTGAATCGTGCCAGGCCCTGTCATCGAATGGCTGCCATCGCCCGTATCCAGGCGCGTCGGCGTTCCCCAGCCCGACCCGGGCACATAACGCGCGCCCCACATCTCGTTGCCGAGCCCGCCCGAGGGACCACTCGTCATCCACGTGACGAGTGTGTTGCCGTTCGTGTCGATGGTTGTACTGGGCTCGATTTCCGGGGCTTTGCTGTCCATCGCGGCTACTTTCGACCAACCGGCCTGCGCTTTGGAGGTGCCTCCGCTCCCGGGCGACGACGGAGTGGAAGGAGAACCGGGGTTGGTCGCCGATGACGAGGAACCGCCGTCTTTTGAAACATCGCTACCGCCGCACGCAGTCAACGTGAGGCAGGCAGCCATGACAATCCACGCTATGGGTTTCATAAAAGTCCTTTTTTATTCAATCGCAAACTGGCTTTTCCCAGCTATCAACTGACACAAAGCACGACATCTATCGATAATCGGGACACCCGTTGCTCGATTGCTTGCTCTATCACCTCAACTGAAAGGCAAGCAGGGGCTATACGGCACATCATTTTCATGTGCGCCAGATACTTATTTATTGGTAATCCTAATCGTGTAATGCAGCACCCACCGTCTTCACAAGTCGTCAAGATCAACGGCGATGGTGGGTTACATGCGCGTCAGGCCAAACAGCTCTCGCGGGTATTGCACATTCGTTATCGGGTGCCGCAGATCACGCGGCAGGATGAATGCGAACGGTGTCGTGGCCCGAATCAGGTTGCGCGGCTGCAGTCGAACATCGCGTTCACTGCATCGGCGCTGCCTGGCGAGGTTGACCTTTCCGGTTGCAAGATGGCGGATTAGTCATGCCGAAAGTGAGTATGTTTCCGCCGTTGATAGTGCATGTGTATTCTTTGCCATCTTTCGCTTTCAGATTGACATAGGTGTTCGTCCCTTCCGTGCGACGACTGGTTATCGCAATATCGTCTGGCGAGTACCCCAGCGTGCCCGAGGTGCTCGATTTAATCTTGTCGTCGGTCAGCATGTTTGTACTGCTGGCAATGCTTGAACAGGCTGATAACACTGAAACCATGATGCCTATGAGTAAAACGCCTGCAGACCGCATAAACCCTCCATTACTTGTTCTGATTACTGTTAAATTTTGGGCGCACGAATACTCCCGCTCGTTGCCGGCGTATTCGCGCATCAACTGTCTTCGGACTTTCAGCCGTATTTGTTGATCTCCTGGCGCAGCGCAATCTATTACGGACGAGATTGATTCAGGCTGAGCCGATGAAGCTCACCTGTATTTATGGAGCTGTAGCCTTTGGTATCGCCATGACCAAAGCGACCCCGCCGCCGAACCTGAATAAAATTGCCGCAGCCCTTATTGAATCCGGGTTAGCTAATTTTTCGGTCAGCGGTTTTGCATGGCACCACGCCTGAAATGTTAAAAATACATTCGATTTGAATGTTCAGACATTTCTCGTCGATCAAATGATATAGATCGTTCTAGTATAAAGTCAACGGGTTTCGAAGGGCATATTGGAGTCGTGAAACTCGACGGTGCGTCTCAAGCCGTTGAGCGACGCAGTACAAGGGGCCTCACGCTTCTGGATGCGCGGGATGGTTTGCCGTGATAACTCGGCGGCTTGCGGGAGAGTCGCCGATGCTTGCTGCTACGTCTGCAGCCGCTTCAGCACATCGGCGACTTCGCGGCGATGAGACGTGGCCAATGGCACGGATGCCGTTTACGATGGCAGAATTCAGGGCGCGAATTTTTTTGGAGGTACCGAGACATGAGCACTGAGAATCAACTGCAGTTTGTCATTGAGCCGCACGCCAACGCTACCCCCGCTGACCAGATCGCCGCCAAGCTGGTCAACCCGGCGTTTGGGCGCGTCTTTTCCGATCACATGGTCACGATCCGCTGGACCGAGGGTACGGGCTGGCATGACGCCAAGGTCGAAGCCCGTCGTCCGTTCGAGATCGACCCAGCCTGCGCAGTGCTGCACTATGCGCAGGAGATTTTCGAAGGCATGAAGGCGTATCACGGCGAGGACGGCAAGATATCGCTATTCCGCCCGCAAGCCAACGCCAGGCGTTTCCGTGAATCGGCCGAACGCATGTCGATGCCGCAACTGCCCGAAGCCGCGTTCCTTGAAGCGGTCGAGAAGCTGGTTGACATCGACCGCGCATGGATTCCAGCCGCCGAAGGTGCGAGCCTGTACATCCGCCCGTTCATGTTCGCTTCGGAGAGCTTTTTGGGCGTGCGCGCAGCGCACGAGTACATTTTCTGCGTGATCGCCTGCGCGGTGGGTCCGTACTTCAAGCCCGGCAAATCGGCCGTCACCGTGTGGGTGTCGGATAAATACACGCGCGCCGCTTCGGGCGGTACCGGTGTCGCGAAATGCGGCGGCAACTACGCTGCGAGCCTGATTGCGCAGACCGAAGCGTCTAACAAGGGCTGCGACCAGGTCGTGTTCCTCGACGCCGCGGAACACAAGTGGATCGAAGAACTGGGCGGCATGAACGTGTTCTTCGTGCTGGACGATGGTTCGCTGCGCACCCCGCCCCTGTCGGGCACGATCCTGCCGGGCATCACGCGCGCCTCGATCATCGAATTGGCCGCGCGTGAAGGCATCGCTGTCGACCAGTCGCCGTACTCGTTCGAAGCATGGCAAGCGGACGCCGCCAGCGGCCGTGTTAAGGAAACATTTGCCTGTGGCACCGCGGCGGTCGTCACGGCGATCGGCGAGGTCCGTCATGCCGGCGGCGAGTTCAGGATCGGCGATGGTGGCGAAGGCCCCGTCACGCAACTGATTCGCACCAGGCTCACCGGCATACAGCGTGGCAGGATCGACGATCCGTTCGGCTGGGTCCATCACGTCGCTTGAGCGATCTGGCCGAATAATATGGGCTGGGTAATTTGTCTGACGCGCGCCGCCGGGAGACGCTGGACTACCACCGCAAGTAGAGCGGAGCAAATACAGCACCTATACCAGCGGTTATGACAATGCCCAGTACGTACCAGGTACCCCAGAACGGTACGGACATCTCCGAGCAGTAAAGGGAGTACACGAGCGAACCTTGCGCGCCGGCGAGCAGCCCGGCGCCGGCGCCCGCCAGTGCCAGGCGGGTAGGTGCAAGCCCCTTCATGGCATGCATCACGGCGGCAAGTGAAGGCAGGGAGAGCAGCACGATATTCGCTGTGGCGACCCGCCATGTTGTGCCCAGCATCAGCTCCAGGCGATAGCCTGGCGGAGTCGCGATCAGCATGAGCGAGGCGACGAACAACATGGCAATGAATGGCAGTGTGACCGCGAACCATGCGAGCTTGACGGGTACGCCGGGGCGCCCAAGACGTCCGGCCAGTTTCAATGCGGTGATGAGTGTTGCCACCGGGAACGCGAGCCGTATCCAGAACATCGTCGTCAACAGCAATTCCGGCATGTCGCTGCGGATGCCGTAAATGATCACCAGCATCGCCATGCTGCCGGCAAGCCCCACGCTCAACGACCGATTGAGTCTCCTCGAAACGGAATTCGGCTCAATCGTCGTAAGACCATTCGTCAGCCTGAGTATCAGATCCGAAGTTCTCATGTTGTTCAGTGGGGAGGCCGACGATTCGACGAAAACTTCGGGTCAGGGTCTGAACGACCTGTCACCCAGCAGATAGTCAATGGATATCCGGCCTGGTCCCCAGGCTGCGATTCCCAATGCCATGGCTACCCAGGTGAGATGGATAGGCCAGCCGTCCGGCACCGTCAGCTCGATGATGCACGTCATCAGTATCAGGCCGGCTGCGGCGAACCGCGTTCCGAAGCCCAGCACGAGCAACACTGGGAACGTCACCTCGCCGCAGCCCGACAAAAATGCAAACACGGCCGGAGCAGGAAACGGGTACGGGCCGCCTGGCAGATGCAACTGAAACTCCTGAGTGAACAGATCGATTGCCGTGTCGTTCAGTTGAAGGAAGCCATGCCATTTGAGAATGCCCGATTTCCAGAACGGTACGGCCAGCGCAATCCGAAGCACGAGTTGAACGAGCCACGGTTGCGCGAGGTTTTGGATCAGCCGCTTCGCCGCACCAATCGCAGATATCACTACGCCTGGAAATGGCAGTTTTGCCTGTTGAGTGTCCGGTGTCATCTTGATCAATCTCCATGTTGAATGGCAGAAAAAACGCCAGCCGAGATCATCCCTGCCATGTTGGCCTGGAGATCGAAGGAAGAGGTTTCTTCAAATGCAGCAGCGACCGCTTCGCCCAGTGAGGCGCACGCGAGAAGGGTGATAAGGAACGTTGCACCGCCCGCCGGCAGACGCGAGACGATGACGTCCTGCTCCGGTCGTGTCACAAGTGCATCCTCGGGTTCGTTTGACCGTAGCGGGGAAACAGGACCATCCGTGCGGTTCATCGCGAAGATTGCGACGGCCGGATAGGCTGAGCGCACGATCCGCGCCGCGGGGTGCGGTCTGAAACGCAGCCCGGCCAGCGACGCGGCCTCGATATCTCCTAGCGCCTCGGTAGCGAGCACAGGCAGGTCCGCAGCGTGATAGGCATCCAGCCACGCACGCTCGACGCGCGCCGTATCCGCAAGCCACGGCATTTCGCGGGCATATTCGTAGGACTCGATGAAAGCAGGAAAATCCCGCCCGTACTCGAACAGTAACGGCGAAACGGGAGGCGTCTCGCGGATATGGAAACGGGCCATCGCCCTGAAGAAATCGACGCCGGTGATGCGCTGAATAGCGGGGTAGATCGCTGCCAGTGCGTCAATGAGGCTGACCGTGACGTTGTTGCGATAAACGTTGTAGCGCTTCACTACGCGCTTCCCTGGTGCGGCTACGAGGTCTTCAGGCGCTGCGATCGCTGGGTCTATCAGTCCCGGTGCAAATGCTGTGGCGTACTGGCATGAACGGTTTTCAGGCGTCATGGTTGAGTTCCTGCGCGAGTGACATTCCGTGCTCTGCCATGATTTGCCGTGCTGTCGTTGCCTGATCCCGCAACACGGGCCATGCGGGAAGATTGCTATCCCATTCGATCAGTGCCGGCCTCGGGCCAATCCGCGATACGACATGCCTATAGAGATTCCACACTGGGTCGGAGATGGCGCGGTCGTGGCTATCGATAAGCAGCAGTTCGTTTTCATCGTCGCGTTGCTCGCTGTGCCCGGCCAGATGTATTTCGCCCACGGTCCCAAGGGGCAATCCGTCAAGGTATGCGGCGGCGGAGAAACCGTGATTGATTGCCGAAACAAAAACGTTATTGACGTCCAGTAGCAAGCCGCAGCCAGTACGTTGAACGACGGCCCGAATGAATTCGGTTTCGCTCATTGTCGACGACTCGAAAGCCACATAGGTCGACGGATTCTCAAGAAGCATGGGGCGTTTGATTGCGTGCTGAACCTGGTCGATGTGGTCGCACACATGCTCGAGCGTTTCTTTCGTGTACGGCAAAGGCAGAAGGTCGTTAAAAAACGTTCCGCCATGTGAAGACCACGCCAGATGCTCGGACACCAGCTTGGGTTCGTAGCGTGCAAGCAGATCGCGAAAGCGTGCGAGATGAGCAGCGTCCAGCGCATGAGGGCCGCCGATCGACATACACACGCCGTGAATGGAGATCGGGTAGTTCTCGCGGATAGCCGCAAGCGCCCGATGTGGCGGACCGCCAGCGCCCATATAGTTTTCAGCGTGGACTTCGAAGAAGCCGTCTTTCAACCCGTCCGCGAGAATCGAGGCAAGATGTTCATGCTTGAAACTGGTGCCGACAAACTGCCGTTCCGCAGCGGTCACACCGGAGGGGCAGCCGCGCTCGTCGATTCCGGCTGGCGTTGTTCGGGTGAAATCGGTCATGGCCGCCCCTTTCCTGTTGTCGTTTGCCGGATCAGGACTTCAGCGCGGTGAGCGAGCCATGGCCGCCACCCGGCACGGCGATACTCGTGCAGGTGCCACCTTGAACGAACTTCCATGAGTTGCCCTGGAAATCCATTGCGGACGTACCTTGACACGTGGTGCCAGGACCGGCGGCGCAATCGTTCTGCCCTTTCAGGGCGACGCCGTAGCACTTTTCCTTGTGCGCGGCGACAGCGGCGCTTGCCTCCGCGCTCGTCAGCGGTGCAGCGTGGGCGACGGATGCGAGCAGGCTCGCGACTACGCCGGCGAGGAGGGCGGAACTGACAGTGGCTTTAGCGGACATGGAATTTCTCCAGAAGTTGAGATAGAGGAGTACCCGTGCTGGATACATCATCTAATTCGTGGACTGGAGACGTCCGGTTACAGGCAAGTCATCTTTTTTTTGCTTTCGACTTGCGCGCAACGAAATCAAGCCGGTCGATCAACGAGAGGCCTGAGCATTCACCACCGAAGCAGTTTGGGACCCAGCACCGCTCCGAGCGCGACTGGAAGCAGCATGCCGACCACATACCAGATGCTCCAGAACGCAGGGTTCATCTCGGGGCAATGAAAGCAGTACGCGACCGTGGCGACTGAGCTTGCGAGCAGACCCGAGATGGCGCCGGCGAGCCGTAGACGGGTCGGCGCCAGTCCTTTGACAGCCCAGAAGATCGCAATGAAGCCTGGAACGGCCAGCAGAAGGATATTGAATGGGCATGTGCGCCAGGTCTGCCCGAGTATTGCGGGCAACCGCTCTTGCGGTGCGGCGCTGACGAGCACCGCTATGGCTGCAATCCAGACGATTACAACCGGTATAGCGATGACGGGCCATCCAGTTCCGACCTTGGCGCCGGGGCGCGCGAGCCGAACGGTTGCAATCAGGGCGCCGATTGCGAGGCACAGCGGAAACGCGAGTTTTTCCCAGAAGATTGCGGTTTTGGCGATGGTGCTCAGATCGGGGCGAATGCCAAATACGGCAGCCATCAACGCCGTCGCGCCAAGGGCGGCAACCGGCAATGAGATGCCGAACCGACGGGCCACCGTGCCGCTTTTTACGGGCGCTATGCCGGTCGAGAGCAATCCGACGAGGTCATCTGTTCTCATGCCATTCTCCGGACGTATGTGGCCAGAGCCTTGAGACCCCTATGGATGCTGACCTTGACGGCCGACTCCGATAGCCCCGTCAAGCGGGAGGCTTCGGCGACTGAAAGTCCCTGCAGCTTGACGTGCACGATCGAGAGCCGCTGCTTGTCGGGCAGGTGATCGAGCAGTTTCCCGATGTCGCGATGGGCATCGGTCGGTTCGTCGGCGGACTCGGCGAAAATGTCGTCGTGCTCGTCAAGGGGGTCATGCAGCGACTCCCGTCGCGCACGCGTTCTGAAGAAATCCATCAGTTTATAGCGCGCGATCGCGTGGACCCACGCGGTCAGAGGCTCATCCGGCCGGTATGTATGACGTGCATTATGCACGGCCAGCAGGATTTCCTGAACGAGATCCTCGACGTCGTCGTGAAGTTGGGGAATCCGTTTGCGAAGGTAGCCACGCAGGTGACGCGTCAGTTCGGACAGAAACGCGCGGTACTCGGATGCGTTGCCTGCCAGGCCCGAGACGAACAACGTTTTCAGACGCTCCTCTGCGGAGTACACGGTCATGATGTTCCTGTGCGTTGCGTTCTCAGACCGCCTGATGCGCGCATGCTGGCTGTCGTGCGGCACCAAAGCAGGTTTGCTATGGCTCCAGGTTGTTTTAGATCGGATGATTTAGAATATCGCAACGTGTGTGACGTTGCAATCCCGACCGGGAAGACGTTGCGCGATGGCTGGAGTAAGCATGGTCCGACCACGGGAATTCGACGAAAATGCGGTCCTCGATGCAGCCGCCCACCAGTTCTGGGTCTACGGCTACGAGGCGACTTCTGTGCGGGATCTTGCGCAGTGCATGGGCATTACGGGGGCGAGCCTCTACAACGCGTTCGGAGATAAACGTTCGCTGTTTCAGCGGGCGCTGACCCACTACATCGAAAATAGCTTCGGCGACCGGGTGTCGAGATTCGAGCGGAGCCTGCCGCCTCTTGATGCCATCAAGGCATTCTTTCGGGAAATCGTCGAGCGATCGGTCAGCGACAGGGATCGTAAGGGATGTCTGCTGGTGAATTCGGCACTTGAGGTTGCACCGCACGACGCCGGTTTCCAGACGATGATCGCCAACGTGCTGGTGGCGGTAGAAGCGTTTTTCCGGCGCTGTGTGCACGCGGGTCAGCAGGCCGGCGAGATTTCGACTGCCCAGTCTGCGGACGATCTTGCGCGCTTGCTGCTAGGACTCCATCTCGGCATACGGGTGCTTGCCCGGACAAGGCCGGAACGTGCGCTCTTGGAGGGCGTTGTACGGCCGGCGCTGGCGCTTCTCGAGCCCAACAAACTCGACTGACGCCTGCATGCGCTTCAGCGGCCTCTCGCCAACCCCTGGCTCGGCATCGAATTCGGTTTGAAGCGCGAACCGAGCCGATACCGCTTGCCGGGATGCACGAAGTGGGCGAGTGTGACCGGCGTGCCACCGGTCCATGTGCGCCGTGTCAGCATCAAGCAAGGCTCGTCGGTTCGCATCTCGAGCAGCGCTGCCTGTTCAGGCGTCGGCAAACAGGCGTCCACGATATGCTCGATTTCCAGTTCGTAGTGGGACACGTTGTTGTAGAGATATTGCGATGGCGGCTCGGCCGTGAAATCCTGCGTGAGAAAATCCGGTGCGGCAGCGGGGTTCACATACCGGTCTTCGAACTGAATGGGCCGCCCGTTTTCCAGATGTACGCATGTCAGATGAAACACCGGCGTATTCCTCGGCAGCCCGAACGCGGCGGCGACCTCGACCGAAGCGGCTTCGCGCACGAGCGTAATGACCTTGCAGGCATACTCGTGCCCTCGCGAGCGAATCTCATCGCGAATATGAGCGATCATCAGCAGGTTCGACTGCGGTTTGCCTTCGGCGACAAACGTGCCGACGCCGGCGACGCGTTCGAGCTCACCCTCGGCGGTCAGTTCGCGTAGAGCGCGATTGACCGTCATGCGTGCGACCCCGAACGCCGTCGCCAGATCGATCTCCGACGGGATGCGCTCGCCAACGCCCCATTCGCCTGCGCGAACCTTGTCGCGCACAACGGCCTTGATCTGCTGAAACGGCGCACCGGGTTTTTGAGCCATATGTACTACCCTTCGATTCCGAATTGAGCGACACCGATTCTATTACGCTTTCAGTCTCGCCCAAGCGCCGCGAACAGCGCGCGCAGAAACATATCATTTTCCTCTTCGGTACCGATGGTCACGCGAATAAGATCGTCCAGTTCGTAGGCGCCGAGCGGCCGGACCACGATGCCGGCTTGTAGCAGCCGTTGGGCCACCGTTTTTGCGTCGTTCAGGCCAATCGCAATGAAGTTCGCGTGTGTAGGGATGAACGGAATGCCCTGACGCTCCAGCGCCTGGGTGATTTGCGCAATGCCTGCACGATTCAGACTCTGCGTGCGTTGCAGAAACGCGCGATCGGCGAGCGCCGCCAGTGCCGCGCGCTGCGCGAGTGCATTGACGCTGAACGTCGGGCGGATTCGAGCAATGGCGTCGACAAGATCGGGATGCATGATGCCGTAACCGACTCGCAGCGACGCTAACCCGTATGCCTTCGAAAACGTTCGCGCGACGACCAGTTGCGGATAACGCGCAAGCAGTGAAATCGAATCGGGGCGCAGCGTGGGATCGACGTAGTCGATATACGCTTCATCGAGTACCACGAGCGTATCGGGGCCGACCGAATCCAGAATGACTTCGATCTCTGTCGGGGACAGCAACGTACCCGTTGGATTGTTGGGGTTGCAGATGTAGACGAGGCGCGTTGCGGGGGTCAACGCCGCGCGCATCGCGGCAGGATCGTGACGGTAATCGGACGCCGGTACTTCGATTGCGGTGGCGCCGCGCGCCTTGATACTGATCGGATAGGCCTGAAATGCGTACTGCGAATAGAGGCCGGCGGTGCCGGCACGCAGACTCAACGCGGCGCACAGATCGATCAGTTCGTGAGACCCGTTCGTCACCGCGATGTGGTTGGCCGGCACACCATGATAGCGGGCAAGCGCGTTGCGCAGATCGAATGCATCGCTGTCCGGATAGCGCGCGAGAGCGGTATCCGCGCCGCTGAACTGCTCGGCCAACGCTTGCGCGACATGTGGGCTGCAGCCGAGCGGATTTTCATTCGACGCCAGTTTGATGATGCGTGCAAGACCATATTCGCGCGCAACCGATTGCTCGGAGCGGCCCGGTACATAGAGCGGCAACGCACGGATATGTGCGGGCACCGGTGCGTTTCTCACGGCGTCGTCCAATTCGCTTTTCGCTTCGCTCATGCGCTCACCTGTCCCTGTTCTGCGCGCCACACTATCGGAAACAGCGGGTGCGCCATCGGCGCGCCTTCGGCTAGCGTCTCGCGCAGACCTGGAAACTCCGGCGATGTGCGCCACGGGCGTGGCTGGTGACGGATATCGTCGCCGATAAAGCGCAGCGAAAACGCGCGGCGCCGACGGTTGCCACCAACGCCGCCCGAGGCATGCAACGTCAGCATATGAAAGCACACCATATCGCCGGGTTCGAGTTCCCAGCCAATGATCGGATACGCGTCGCGATTGCTTTCGATATCGGGCAAATCGGTCAGGCTGCCTTCGGGAAACCACTTCGCCTCGTTGGCAATGAACGTGCGCGGCATCAGCCATGGCCCGCGATGCGAACCTGCGACAAATTCGAGTGTTGATGCTCGCGCGACCGGATCGACGGGAATCCACATGCTGACGTTCTGGTCGCCGGTGATGTTGTAGTACGGCTGGTCCTGGTGCCACGGCGTGCGCTGGCGCGTGTTGGGCTCCTTCACCAGCAGATGATCGTGATAGAAGCGGGCCGCTTCGCCGCCCATCAACGCTCCGGCAACGCTCGGCGCGGGCGACTCCATGATGAAACGCCGATAACCGTCGTTATCCTGCCAGTTGCAGAAGTCTTCGAAAAACCAGCCTGGATCGTCCGGCCGGCTCGCCACTTTTGCACGCGGACTCGGTTGAGCGATGTTGTGGTCGATGGCCTCGCGCAACATCGCCAGTTCATCCTCGGAGAAAATGTTGCGAATACACACCGCGCCGTCGACACGAAACGCCCGCACCAGATCGTCGGTCACCGCGCGCGCGACGCGCTGTTGAATGGTTTCAGACATCTCCGTTTCCTTTATATGTGATTGACATTGCACGCTGCTCACCGCTCAACTGCCCGAATGAAATCGGCGATGCGGCTGTTTCCTGTCGCACCGAGAATCGAGTCAGGGGTGCCTGACTCCAGAATGACGCCGTCGGCGACAAAATGAATCGTGTCGGCGAGCTTTCGCGCGAACGCCATCTCATGGGTCACGATGGCAAGCGTCAAACCCGCATCGGCAAGAGTGCGAATCGTGTCGAGCACGCCCGCGACAAGCTCCGGATCGAGCGCCGAGGTCGGCTCGTCGAACAGGACGACTTTCGGTTTCATCGCCAGTGCCCGCGCAATCGCAACGCGCTGGCGCTGGCCGCCCGATAACTGATCAGGGTAGTAGCCAAGGCGATTACCGAGGCCAACCTGATGCAGGATCGCCGAGGCCTCACTGATGACTTCATCGCGTTGGCGACGCTGCACGTGGATCGGCCCTTCGATCACGTTTTCGAGCACGGTGCGATGAGCGAACAGATTGAATTGCTGAAACACCATGGGCATCTTGCGCCGTGCAATGCGCAGTTGCGCTTCCGGCTTCGTGCGAAACGTGGCGCCATCCTGATGACAAAGCCGTTCGCCGTCGAAATGAATTTCACCGCCGGTCGGCATGTCCAGAAAATTGATGCAACGGAGCAGCGTGGACTTGCCCCCGCCACTCGGACCGATGAAGAAACTGACCTCGCCGGGCCGGATACGCAGGTCGATGCCTTTGAGCACCTGTACCGCGCCGAATGATTTTTCGAGTGCGCGCACTTCGAGAATAGACGTTGAAGGATTCGCCGTCCCGTTCAGATCAGGTTTCAAGATTGGGCTCCGTGCTCGCCGCGCCGGCCTTGCTTGCGGGAATCTGTGTCGACACGCGCTTGCCGCCGCGGTGTACCGGGGTGAACTGCTGCTCGATCCATCGCACGCCGCGTGCGGCAGCAAAGCTCATCGCGAAGTAGATGATCGCCACCATCAGATAGACCTGCATGCTCATGAAGGTATCGGCGATCACAATCGTGCCGTGCCGGAGCAATTCGTTGACCGCGATGAACGACACCAAGGACGAATCCTTCAGCAACGAAATGAAATAGCCGCCGATCGTGGGGAGCGCAACCTTCAGCGCTTGCGGAAGAATCACCCGCCGGTAGATCATCGTGTGCGACATGCCGATGGTCAGCCCCGCTTCACGCTGACCGTTGTCTACCGCCTGGATCGCTGCGCGGAACACTTCCGAAAGATACGCGCCGAGGTTCAGCGCGAGGCCGAGCACGCCGGCCCAGAATCCCGGCAAGGTCAAGCCGACCTGCGGCAACGTGAAGTAGATCACCAGCAACTGAACCACCAGCGGTACGTCGCGCCAGATCTCGACATAAGCGCGCAGCAGCCAGTCAAGCCAGCGCCGTGACGACAGCCGGCCTAGCGCGACCGCGAGTCCGAGCGCAATCGCACACGTCATGCTGATGGCCGACAGTTCGATCGTCACCCACGCGCCCTTCAGCAGGAACGGAAAGTAGCGCGGAATCAGCGTAAAGAAGAACTCGCTCATGATCGGCGCGATTACTTCGTCAGCACCGCTTGCTCCGGCGACCATGCACCGTACTTCGTCAGGATCTTCTGGCGCGTGCCGTCCTGATCCATCGATTGCAGCGCGCCATTGATCGCGGTGAGCAGATCGCTGCATTCTGCGCGAACCGCTGCGGCACTCGTGCCGAATTTATAGTTCGCCTTGTTCTCGGCGTCGACCCATTCGGGCTTCGGGTGGTAGTAGATCGGCTGACCGACAACGCGAAGATTTTTCATCTTCTCGCGTTGGCCGAGCAGGGTGCCCTGATCGAGCAGTACCGCGTCGACCTGGCCGTTTTGCAACGCCATGAATGGCTCGCCGAACGAATTGAAGTCCATGACTTCGCCGATCTGGCCTTCGGTCGCGAGCCGGTGCGCGTTCACCGAATCGTTGGTGCCGAGCGTTGTGGCGACCTTCCGGTTCTTCAGATCTGCGAACGACTGGATCGGCGAATCGGTTTTGACAATGATTTCGTCGTAGAGCAGGAAGTAGGGCCGTGAGAAACGCACGTTGGCGCTCTGGATGCGCTCCTGCGTGGCCGACATCGACGAGAAGATGATGTCCCAGCGCTTCGATTTCAGCCCGGGAATCAACGTGCTCCATTCGGTGACGACGAAGTCCGTCTTCGGCACGCCGATGCGCTTGCCCACTTCCTTCAGCATATCGGCCTCGAAGCCGCCGTAGCTGCCGTCCTCGTTTTGCCAGACGAAAGGGCGGGTACCCATCAGGCCGTTGCCCGCTGTCAGGACACCGCTCGACTTCACGTCGTCCAGACACCCCGCGGCGACTGGAAATGCGGAGCTGAACAGGACGGCGGCGGCACATAACGCGATCAGACGATTCATGGCGAACACTCCGTGCAGAAAGGGAACGGCTGGGGAAACGTTGTGCGCGTCCGCGATACCTCGATGAAATCCCTTCGCGATGCGGTCTAGACCGGACTATACTGCAACAAAAAAATAGCCAAGCTTTTTTTCGGCGTCGATAACGGAGGGAAAGTCGGCACCTGCACGTCAGGTTTGTGGCCTGAGTGCAAATCGGAGGGGGAGGGTGTGAACGTTCTTTCGGCGCTGGAATCGCGTTGCGCGATTAGCCGATCGCTCGTGGTGAGACGACGTGACGTATGTGCAACGCGATGCGCTGCCCGAATCCGATGGCGAGCGATTCAGAGATCGGGATTCGGAGTCAGGAGACTGCGCCCGAACCGTACTTGCCCACCAGCAGCTCGCCGCTGGCGAACCGGTCGAGCGCATAGGGTGAGAGAGAAACATCCGTGGGTAGACCGAGCGCATACTGCGCGAGGATCTTGCCGATGCCCGGCGACAGCTTGAAGCCGTGCCCCGAGAAGCCAAAGCCGACAATGAGTCCGTCGATATCGCCGACCTGGCCCAATACCGGATTCCAGTCGGGCGTCACGTCGTAGACGCCGGTCCATGACGAAGCGAGACCCGCGGCCTCATAAGCAGGGAAGCGTTCGGCAACTTGCGCGCCGACTTCGGCGACATAGTCGAGCGAGATATCGCCCTGTTCGGTTTCCGGTGAGTTCAACGTTTCGCCGACTACACCTTCCGACACCAGCATCTGACTGCCGCCATAGCTGCGGTAATAGAGCATGCCGTCCGAGCCCAGGTCCTTGAACGCCGGCATTTTGAACGAGTACGCGGCACCGTCGCATTCGAGCGCGAGCACCGTGTGTCGCTCCGGCTTGACCGGCAGCGGCACACCGATCCAGCCGGCGAGTTCCGGCGTCCAGATGTTCTGCGTGCTGATCAGCGTGCCGCAACTGAAGTTACCCGCGCTGGTTGCGACTCCGGTGATCCGGCGTCCTTCGCGCACGAGCCCCATAACCGTCACGCCTTCCATGATCTTGACACCGCGTCGGCGCGCAGAGCGGGCAAAGCCGGTCGCCACCAGATAGGCATCCGCAAAACCCGCCTCCGGTTCATAGCCGATCAGCGCGGCGTCGTCGAAGTGCGCAATCGGCAGGCGCTCGTGCGCCTCAGCCTTGTCGAGCAGTTGCACTTCGATGCCCATATCCTGCTGCGCGGCGAGCGAGGCGCGCAGCGGCTCCAGCTTGTCGCCGTCGGGCGCGCAGATCAGATAGCCGCATTTGACGAGACCGCAGGACGCTTCATCGTCGCCGAGATAGTCAGCGAAATTATTGAATGCCCACCACGAAGAGCGCGCGAGTTCCACGTTCTGGCGCACCGAATAGTGCGTGCGCAACAGGCCGGACGACTGTGACGTGGTGCCCGCGCCGATCGTGCCCTGTTCGATAACCAGCACGCTTTGCGCGCCCAGTGCGGCGAGATGATGGGCGACCGACGCGCCGATGACGCCAGCGCCAATCACGATGAAATCGTAGTGGCTCATGTGGACCTCTGTGTAGGCAATGAGGCGAATTCTAGGAAAACGTTGGCCGCGCCAATTTTGTATTAGGCAAACTTATGGCGAGCCAATGCAATTTCTCATCCTGTGCAGCAAGCCTGCGAACCTCGGCACCGAGCCGCGCGTACCGCACGGGATGACCTGCATGTCACCCATGCGAGCGGAGCATCTCATGAGACGAACCCCGACCCCGATCGATCTGCGCGCGTTGCAGGCGTTTGTGGCTGTCTGCGACAGCGGCTCGATGACGGGCGCGGCGAAGCAGCTCGGCGTGAGCCAGAGCGCCATCAGCCAGTCGATTGCCGCGCTGGAGCGAGATCAGGGCCTGACGCTGTTCGATCGCGAGAGCCGTCCGCCGCGCCCGAATGTAGCGGGGCGCGCGTTGCTGGAGTTGGCAGGGCCGTTGATCGAACACGCGCAGATGGTGAGCGCGCGGATCGGCGATGCCTCGCATACCGGCAAGATGCCGGTGCGCCTGGGTTGCGTCGATTCGTTCGCGGCCACTGTCGGGCCGGAATTGATTCGTGCGGTGTCGAATTCAGAGCGGCAGATTTCGATGTGGTCCGGTCTCACGCCGGGCTTGAGCAAGCAGTTGCACGACCGCGAACTGGATATCACGATCTGCACGCAGACCACGCTGAGCGACCCACGGATCGTCGAAGTGCCGCTGTTTTCCGAGGCATTCGTGGTGGTGGTTGCGCGCAGCCAGTTGAACGGACGCCGCAATATCGACTGGCGCACACTTGCGCTCGAGTTGCCGCTGATCCGCTATACGGCGCGCTCGGTGATCGGCCAGCAGATCGAACGTTTCGTGCGGCATCTGGGCATTAACAGTCCGCGGCGTTACGAGTTCGACGCGACCGATCCGCTGCTGAGTCTGGTGGCCGCGCGGGCGGGGTTCGCAATTTCGACGCCTTTGTGTCTGTGGCAGGCGCGGCACTATCTGGACGATATCGCAGTGATGCCGTTGCCGCCGAGCCGCCTCGGGCGGCGCGATTTTTTTCTGCTGCATCGCCAGGGCGAGTGGGAACAGTTCGCCGGCGACATCGTCATGCTGACGCGCGGCGTGCTGGACAACGCGATTCAACCGTCGCTCGCGCGGGCGCTACCCGATCTGCCGGACGATGCATTGCGCTGATTCAGGCGCCATAGCACGCGTTTGTATAAGCGTTGCTTTTAACGCTGCTTAACCGCCCACCTCGTTTTTGTGCAAAGTCGCACCAGTCACAGCGACGATGTGCACCGGAGTCAGGCTGATGAACCTTTCAGTATCGAAATCAGGAACGACGCATGGCGTCCAAAGCGTTTATTGGTGGGAATCTTTGATTCACTCAGATAAACATGGCACAAACGTTGCATTGATAGAGGCATCGACTGAGACGGTCGCAGCGAGCGATCAGTCAGCTGCACTCGATTGCGGATACACAAAGATCGACAGGAATTGAATAGGCGTCTTGATCAGGCGTTCCGGACCGTGCGGAATCTCGCCCTGGAAAGTGAGCGTGTCGCCAGGATGAAGAATGTAGGTTTGCTGACCGTGACGGTATTCGATCACGCCCTTGAGCATGTGAATGAATTCGGTGCCCGGATGCTGAAACACGGGAAAGCGTTCGGCTTCGTCCTCCATCGTAATCAGGAAGGGTTCGAAAAGCTTACGAGGACCTTGGTCATAGGCAAGCAGGTGATAGGTGTGGCCGCTTTTGGTGCCCTTGCGAACCACTTCCATGCCACTGCCTTTTTTGACGAGCTGTGCACCGCCTTGTGGCACGTCGAAATTGCGAAACAGCATGGAGAGCGAAACGCCGAGCGCCTGTGCAATGCGGTTGAGGACCTCGAGACCTGCGGAAGTCTGCGCGTTTTCGATCTTCGAGAGCATGCCGCGGCTGATGCCGGCCTGAGCGGAAACCTGAGCGATGGTCAGACCGTGGCGCTGGCGTAATTCGCGAATGGTGTTGCCGAGATAGCGTTCAAGCGGCGTTTTATTATCTTCACCGATTTGCATGTAAGCCTCACGTAAAACGAAAGCGTAGCAGATTGCAGCGCTGAGTCACGCGCAAAGAGTTTCACAAAAAGAATCTTTGTTTCTCACCAATAAAATATCCGGCCGATTGAAAACAGGCTCGAAGCGCGCCACAAGCGGCGTTCGGGAGCGTGTTGCGCAACCCGGTCACACGCGTTGCGTGTGGCTTTTCCAAACCACGAAAGATGCAGTTGCAAGGAGTGGCGATGAACCTGAACGATGCGAGCAAGCTGCCGGTCAACGAGCTCGGATGCGTGCCGCGTTTCGGCTCGGCGGAAGAGGCGCAAGCGTATCTGACGCAGCAGGGCGTGAAGTACGTGCTGGCGCAGTTTGTCGATATTCACGGCGTGGCCAAGGCGAAGTCGGTGCCGGTCAGTCATCTGAAGAGCGTGTTGACGGCGGGTGCCGGTTTCGCTGGGTTTGCGATTTGGGGAGTAGGGATCGAGCCGAACGGTCCCGACTATATGGCCGTCGGCGATCTGGCGACGCTCACGCCGGTGCCGTGGCAGCCGGGCTTGGCACGGATCGTCTGCGACGGTCATGTGGATGGCGAAGCGTGGCAATACGACTCGCGCGTGACCTTGAAGAAACAGGTCGCACGGATGACCGAGCGCAGCTGGACGCTTTTCACAGGTCTGGAGCCGGAATTCTCGCTGCTGCGTCGTTCGGCGTCCGGCACGCTTGAGCCATGCGATCCGAGCGATACGCTCGCCAAGCCGTGCTACGACTACAAGGGACTCTCGCGTACGCGCGTCTTCCTGGAAACGCTCACCGAATCGATGCGCGCGGTCGGCATCGACGTCTATCAGATCGATCACGAAGACGCGAACGGTCAGTTCGAAATCAACTACACGTACACCGATTGCCTGACCTCGTGCGATCACTACGTGTTCTTCAAGATGGCCGCCTCCGAGATCGCCAATGAACTCGGCATGATCTGCTCGTTCATGCCGAAGCCGTTCGCGAATCGTCCCGGCAATGGCATGCACATGCATATGTCGATAGGCGACGGCGAACGCAACCTGTTCTCCGACAAGAGCGACAAGCTCGGCATGGGCCTGTCCACGCTCGGCTATCAATTCACCGCTGGTTTGCTCGCGCACGCGCCCGCGCTGGCCGCGCTGTGCAATCCGACGGTGAACTCGTACAAGCGCCTCGTGGTTGGCCGCTCGCTGACAGGCGCAACGTGGGCGCCGGCCTACATCAGCTACGGCGACAACAACCGTTCGACGATGGTGCGCATGCCCGGCGAGCGCATCGAGTTGCGTTTGCCGGATGGCGCGTGCAATCCGTATCTCGCGACGTCGGCTGTGATTGCCGCGGGGCTGGACGGCGTTGACCGTGGTTTGTCGCCGGGCGAACCGGCTAACGAGAATCTCTACGAGTGGTCGCCCGCGAAACTCTCCGAACACGGCATCGGCGTGCTGCCGCAAAACCTCGAGCAAGCACTCGACGCGCTGGAAAGCGACCGCGTGATCTACGACGCGCTCGGCCCGGTTGCCGATGAATTCCTCAAGCTCAAACGGATGGAGTGGATCGAATACATGCGCCACGTTTCGGACTGGGAACTGAAGACCTACCTCGAATTCTTCTAAGGAGAAGCACCATGTGCGGAATTGTGGGCTTGCTGGTCAAGACGCCGGCATTGCGCGAACGGCTCGGCGAACTGATGGTGCCGATGCTGATCGGCATGACCGAGCGCGGACCGGATTCGGCGGGCCTCGCGGTGTTCGGCAAACAAGTCGACGCGAGCCAGCGAAAGCTGAGCATCTACGCGGGCTTCACCGACGAAGGCGCGGACTTCGCATGGCAACCGCTGCTGGACGCATTGAACGCGGCGATGGACGTGACCGCCCGTGTCGATGCGAAAGGCAATCATGCGGTACTGACGGTGCAAGGCAATGTCGAGCGCGTGAAGACGTGGCTGCGCGAGCGCTATCCAAAGCTGTATCTGCTGTCGAGCGGCCGCTCGATCGATCTGTACAAGGATATTGGCTCGCCGTCGCAAGTCGCCGAGCGTTATGACTTTGCGAACCTGAAAGGCTCGCACCTGGTCGGCCATACACGCATGGCGACCGAATCGGCGGTAACGCCCGACCGCGCGCATCCGTTCACGGCCGGCGATGATTTCTGCCTCGTCCACAACGGCTCGCTCTCGAATGCGCATGGCGTGCGCCGCAAGCTCGAACCGCAAGGCATTCACTTCGATACCGACAACGACACCGAAGCCGCCTGCCGCTTTCTCGAATGGCGGCTGCGCGAAGGCGACACGTTGCCGGTCGCCTTGCAGAAGGGGTTCGAAGAACTCGACGGCTTCTACACGTTCCTGATGGGCACCTCGACCGAACTCGCGCTGATTCGCGATCCCTTCGCGTGCAAACCGGCGGTGGTCGCGGAAAACGACGACTACGTCGCGATCGCTTCCGAGTTCCGTTCGCTTGCGCATCTGCCCGATATCAAGAACGCCAGGGTCTTCGAACCCGCACCTGAGGAGATGTATGTATGGAAAGCCTGACTTTCGATCTGGAGCGTACGACGGTCCGTGAGCTGAACCAGTTCCTGCACAAACCGGCGAGCGAACTGGAGGGCCAGGCGGTGACCATCGTCTCACCGAACGGCGCGCATAACCTCGCGGTTGGTGTGGATGCGCCGGTGCGAGTGACGATCGCCGGTCACGCCGGCTATTACGCAGGCGGCATGAACAAGCACGCGACGATCGAGATCGACGGCAGCGCGGGCACTGGTGTCGCGGAAAACATGATGAGCGGCAAGGTGCATGTGAAGGGTTTCGCGTCGAACGGCGCGGGCGCTTCGGCGCACGGCGGCCTGCTGGTGATCGACGGCGATGCGGGCCTGCGCTGCGGTATTTCGTTGAAGGGTGGCGACATCGTGGTGGGCGGCTCGGTGGGCAGCTTCTCGGCTTTCATGGCGCAGGCGGGCCGCATGGTGATCTGTGGCAATGCGGGTGATGCGCTCGGCGACTCGCTCTACGAAGCGGTGCTGTACGTGCGCGGCGACGTGAAATCGCTCGGTGCGGACGCGCAGTACGAGCCGATGACGCCGGCGGATATCGACGCGGTGCGCACGCTGCTCAGCGCCGCCGGCATGGACCACGACCCGGCGTCGTTCAAACGGATCGCCTCCGCTCGCACGCTCTATCACTGGAACGCCGACGCGAACCAGGAATATTGAACACGCTCTCTAAGAAGGCCCCCATGGAAGCCAAACCCGTTCAATTCGTCCGCTTGCAGCAGGAAGAGTCGCAAGGCTACGACCGCAAGACGATCGACTATATCCACTCGGCCGCGCAGCGCGGCCTCTACGAAATTCGCGGTCTGGGCGCGAAACGCCGGGTGCCGCATTTCGACGATCTGCTGTTTCTCGGCGCCTCGCTGTCGCGCTATCCGCTCGAAGGATACCGCGAGAAATGCGCGACGCAGACCGTGCTCGGCACGCGCTTCGCCACAAAGCCGGTGGTGCTGGATATTCCGATCACGATTGCCGGCATGAGCTTCGGCGCGCTCTCCGCGAACGTGAAAGAAGCGCTCGGCCAGGCCGCGACCGCGATGGGCACCTCGACCACCACCGGCGACGGCGGCATGACGCAGGAAGAGCGCCGCTCGTCGAAGACGCTGGTCTATCAGTGCCTGCCGTCGCGCTATGGCTTCAACCCGGACGACGTGCGCCGCGCCGATGCGATCGAAATCGTAATCGGCCAGGGCGCGAAACCGGGCGGCGGCGGCATGCTGCTCGGGCAGAAGGTCAATCCGCGTGTTGCCTCGATGCGCACCTTGCCGGCCGGTGTCGATCAGCGTTCGGCGAGCCGTCACCCGGACTGGACCGGGCCGGACGATCTGGCGATCAAGATTCAGGAACTGCGCGAAATCACCGATTGGGAAAAACCGATCTACGTGAAGGTCGGCGCAACCCGCACGTTCAACGACGTCAAGCTTGCGGTGCATGCGGGCGCGGACGTGGTGGTGATCGACGGGATGCAGGGCGGCACGGCGGCGACGCAGACCTGCTTCATCGAGAACGTCGGTATTCCGACGCTGGCCGCGGTTCGCCAGGCGGTGGACGCGCTCGAAGATCTGAATATGAAAGGCCAGGTGCAACTGATCGTCTCGGGCGGCATCCGCACCGGTGCTGATGTGGCGAAGGCCTTGGCGCTCGGCGCGGATGCGGTGGCGATCGGGCAGGGCATGCTGATGGCGCTCGGCTGCAACAGCGATACGTACTTTCAGAACGGCGCGCTGCATTCGGCGGCGGCGGACTACGCAGCGCTGAACACGTCGCCGGGTTTCTGCCATCACTGCCACACGGGCAAGTGCCCGGTCGGCGTGACCACCCAGGACGCGGTACTCGAACAACGTGTGCAGCCCGATGAAGGTTCGCGCCGCGTGCGCAACTACCTGAAGACACTGAACATGGAACTGACGACGATCGCGCGAGCGTGCGGCAAGCAGAACGTCCATCACCTCGAACCGGAGGATCTGGTCGCGCTGACGGTCGAGGCTGCGGCAATGGCGCGTATTCCGCTCGCGGGTACTTCGTGGATTCCTGGATGGACCCCATGAATTGAGTTGTTTTGAGATTTTTGACTGTGGAAAAGTTGAGTGCACTCAACCTTGATTCACCCCTCTATCAGGAGCCCGACATGAGCACTCCGCAAAGCACCACGCAAGCAACACCAGCATCGGTACCATCCGGCGGTCTGCGTGCCGGCACGCTAGGTTTTCCCGAGGTCATCGGCCAATCCATCGCGAACCTTTCACCAACTTTCACGCCATCGATCAACGTGACCGCAATCGCGGCGCTGGCCGGTGCGGGGACGTGGTTGATTTATGGTCTTTCGACGCTCGGGCTGTTGCTGGTGAGCATGAGCATCATCGCGCTCTCGAGCCGAATCGCCTCGGCCGGTTCGTTCTTTATCTACATCTCGCGCGCGCTTGGGCCGATGGCGGGTGGCATTGCCGGCTGGGGATTGATCGCGGCTTACGTGGGCACGGCAATGGGGGTTGGCGCCGCAGGCGTGGTGTTCGTGCAGAACGCTTTTACGGCCTGGGGTATCAATATCCCATCGTGGGCGGTCTACACGATCTTTGTCGGCCTTGCCTGGTTCTTCTCGGCGCGAGACGTGAAGCTCTCCTCGCGCCTTTCGCTGGCCATCGAAGCCGCTTCGGTGGTGATCGTGGGCGGCGTGCTGATCTACGTGCTCGCACTGCATCCGGACCATATCATCGACCATACGCAACTGGGGCTGCAGGGCGTGAGCGGTAAGGGCATGGCACAGGGCATGGTGCTCGGCATTTTCTCGTACGTGGGTTTCGAGAGTGCGGCCTCGCTCGGCCAGGAAACCAGGAATCCGCTGCGCGTCATTCCGCGTGCGGTGGTCTGGTGCGTGATCCTGTCGGGCCTGTTCTTCATGTTTGTGGCCTATTCGATGACGATTGCCTACCACGACGACGCAGCCAAGCTCGGCGGCGATTCTGCCGTGCTCAGCACCTTGCTCACGAGCGTCGGCGCCTCGCCGCTCGGTCCGGTGTTTTATCTGATTGCCTCGGTCAGCGCTTTCTCGTGCGTGCTTGCGTGTATCAACTCGTCCAGCCGTCTGCTGTATTCGATGGGCCGCTATCAGTTCGTGCATCGCTCGATGGGCATGGTGCACCGCACGCATCAGACACCGTACATTGCCGTTGCGTTTTCCTCCATCGTGACCTTTGTGGTGTGTATCGCAATGCTCGGCACGGGTCCGCTCAATACCTTCGGCTACACCAGTACCTTTGCGACGTTTGGCTTCCTGGTCGTGTATTTCCTGGTCGCCATCGCGGCACCGGTTTATCTGAAGAAGCAGGGCGAGCTCAAGACGAGCAACGTTGTGTGGGGTGTGCTCGGCGCACTGGCGATGGTCGGCGCGGTCATCGGCAGCGTGTATCCGGTGCCCGATTATCCGTATAACATCCTGCCGTATCTGTTCGTTGCGTATATGCTGGTTGGCGCGGTCTGGTTGTTGATGCTCAAGAAGCGCTCGCCGCAGGTGCTCGAGAAGATCGAGCACGATCTGGAAACAAGCGACGTGATGACCCACGGCAAAAAGTAAATGAATGAACCCTTCTCCCAGGATAGCTTGCCCGCACCGAACACCGGCCAGGTGCCAGACGATCCAGAGGGAAGGCCCACTAGCGGTCGCGGAATGGACGGCCAGGAAATCGATCTGCAGTTGAAGCCGGAGCGCGGCGAGTGCGCCGCGCTCGAGATCGGTTGTGTTTCTTTCCCTGCCCGCGCCCGCGGGCAGGATCACATCAACGAAGACTACGTCGGCGTGATGCTCGGCGATCTGGCGGAGCGCGCCGCGCGTGGCAGCGTGATCGCTCTCGCCGATGGCGTGAGCGGCAGCAAGGGCGGCCGGGTCGCGGCCGAACTCTCGGTGCGGACCTTTATCGATGCCTATTACGGGCTCGCCGACACCTTGCAGCCCGGCGTCGCCGCTGCGCGCGCGCTCGAGGCAATACACGGCTGGCTGCATCAGATCGGCCGCGTCGACCCTGCGCTGAAGCAAATGTCCGCGTCTTTTGCGGCGCTGATCGTGCGCCGCGCTACCGCGTATCTGGTCGCGGCCGGCGATGTGCGGCTCTATCTGCTGCGCGATGGTCAACTGACCCAGCTCGGTGACGACGACGTGGTGCCGGTCGCCTTCGGTTCTTATGTGGCGCATGCGGTCGGCATGCTTCCGACACTGGTGACGCGCATCGAAACGCTTGAGCTGCACGAGGGCGACCGCCTGCTGATGTGCTCCGACGGACTCTATCGCCGCGTGCCGATGCGCGAGCTGCAGACAGTGCTGGCGGCGCGCGGCGGTGCGCTCGAAACGGCACGCCGGCTCAATGCGCTAGCGATGACGCGCGGCTCGCAGGACGACGTGACGAGCGCGGTGCTCGATGTGGGCGGCCTGCCTTTGCTCGATGTCGGTTACCTTGAGCGGGTGGTCGGCACCTTGCCGATTCCGGCGGTGCCCGACGCCGGTGAAGTGATCGACGGATATCTGCTCAAGAGCGTGTTGAGCGATGGCTTCTATTCGCGGATTTTCGCCGGCTACGATCTTGCCGATCCGAACACGCCGCTGGCGCTCAAGTTTCCCAAGCCGCGTGTCGAGCAGGACGAGAACGTGCGGCAGTCGATCGTGCGCGAGCGCTGGCTGGCCGGCAAGATCAGCGACGACGGCGTGCTCGCGCCGATGCCGATCGATGCCGACCGGCAAACCCGGCTCTATGTGGTGATGCCGCTCGGCTCAGGTGTCACGCTCGAAAAACTGCTGGCGGCGCCTCAGCCCATGGCGCTGCCACGTGCGCTCAAGATCGCGCGACAGTTGGGTCATTCGATCGACGTGCTGAATCGCCGCAATATCTTCCATCGCGATATCAAACCCGAGAACGTGCTGGTGATGTGGGGCGATAGCACGCGCCTGCTCGATCTCGGCTTCGGTTATATGCCGGGCATGCAGTTGCCGGGTCCCGACGTCGCACCGGGCTCACCCGCTTATATGGCGCCTGAGTTGATGAAGGGCGCGCTGGGCGATGCGCGCTCCGAGGTGTTCGCGTTTGGCGTGACTCTGTACCGGTTGTTCAGCGGCGGCAAGCTGCCCTACGGCTTCAATGGCCGTGTGCCGCTCTATCAGTACCGGCCGGACGCGCCGCTATGGCTCGACCTGGTGCTGGAGAAAGCGCTGCAACCCGATCCGGTGCGTAGGTATCAGGACGTGCTCGAAGTCTGCGCCGATCTCGAACGTTTTTCGAGCGGTCGGGACGCGATGGCGCCGATCCGGCGCAAGCCTTTGCTCGAGAGCGATCCGGTGCTGTTCTGGCAGGTGGTCGTGGTGCTGTTGCTGGCGTTGTTGCTGTGGTCGTTGATGCGGCATTGAGCGGGGCCGGCGACGCAGCCCCCGTAACAGATCACTTGATAAGGTATCCTGCCCGTAGAAAAATTGCCGACCGGCTGAGCTATTGTCGAATATTGTCCCTGTAGACTAAGTCGCAATTCCGCCTTCTAAATCTGATACTTTCTGCTTTCGACCTAGCCGGCTTCATGACAAAGGATCTGCACAGATGAGCTTCATCCACTTTATTGGCGGCGAGAAGGGCGGCGTCGGCAAATCGCTGGTCGCCCGCGTTTTGGCCCAGTACTTTATCGACGAGAATATTCAGTTCGTCGGCTTCGACACCGATAAATCACATGGCGCCTTGTTGCGCTTCTATGCCGATTTCGCCGCTCCAGCAGTACTCGATCAGCACGACAGCCTGGATCCCATTATCGAACAGGCACTCGAAGATCCGCAGCGGCGTGTTCTGGTCGATCTTGCCGCGCAAACGCAGCAGTCCCTCGGACAATGGCTGGACGACGCGGACGTCATCGGTCTTGCCGAAGAGCACGGTCTAACGCTGACCTGGTGGCACGTCATGGACGCAGGCCGCGATTCGGTCGATCTGCTGCGGCAGTGGCTCGACCAGTTTGGTGGACGGATCAAGCTGGTGATCGTATTGAACGAACTTCGCGGTGACCGCTTCGAGATTCTGGAGGCATCCGGTGAACTCGCGCGTGCCGAAGCGCTCGGCGCGAGCGTGATCACGCTGCGCCGTCTGCCCGACGCGACGATGCAGAAGATCGATCGGCAAAGCGCAAGCTTCTGGGCAGCCATCAATCATCCCGACCGAGCCGCCGCCGGCCTGGGTATGCTCGAGCGGCAACGCGTCAAGGTGTGGCTACATCGCGCTTATGGTGAATTGGCCAAGCTCGCCTTATAGCTGCGTCTCGGCCGGCTTCACGCCGCGGTCAGGATGTCCGGTAACTGATCCACCCGCGGCTCGACCAGCTCGGAGCTGATGAAAGCCCAAAGCTGTTCGGCCGCTTTGCCACGCTCCTTCACCGGGCGGTACAGGCGTATCTCCAGCTCAGTCGCCCAAGTGTCCGAGCCTGCGCGAACCAGATTTCCTTCGCTTAACTCTTTGGTGATACAGCTCTCCGGTAGCCAGCCGATTCCGTGGCCGGCTACCACCATGCCTTTTAACGCTTCCGACATGTGGGTCTCAAAGCAGCGGAACAGCGAGTACGGTTGCGTCGCGTTCATCAACAGCATTTCGACAACGTTGCCAAGGAATGCACCGGATGAATAGGCGAGCAGGGGCAGCGGCCTGCTGCTCTTGCCAGGGAGTTCGAAGAGAGGCTTGCCGTCGCTGCCTGCTGCCGAGACCGGCACGATGCGCTCGACACCCAATGTAAGGAATGGAAAGTGATTCGGATCGAGAGCGATCGGCAATTGCGGGTGGTGATAGCCGATTAGCAGATCGCAGTCGCCTGCCACGAGGTGTTGCACACCCTCGGGTACGTTGACGGCCTGAACGCGGGCCATGATGTGGCCGAACTCGCTGGTCAGGCGCTTGAGCCAGTCGGGAAAAAGCGTAAAGACAAGGGTATGGGCAACCGCGAAATGAACCACATGGTCATTTTCCGCGAACTGTTCATACCCGCCCACCAGGTTGCGCGCCGCATGCATGCTGCGCAGGATGTCCGCCGCAAGACTGCGAAACATCCGGCCCGCGGGCGTGAGGGTGATCGGGTTGACGCTGCGATCGACGAGCTTCGTGCCCATCCACGTTTCGAGCGCCACGATCCGTCTACTGAAAGCTGACTGGGTGAGATTCCGGCTGCGCGCCGACCGGGAGAAACTCTTCGTATCCGAAAGGCTAAGAAAGTCTTCCAACCACTTTGCTTCCATATTGATCACTTGTGTTGGGTCAATCGACAACCGCGCCTGTGCGACGCGGCAACGCTAGCCTACCGTTCCTCATTGCAAGAATACCGATGTTTTTTTTCGATAGGTGTTAGTCGAAATATGCATGAGCGTTGCCGCCATAAATTGGGCTACATACCTTTTGTCTGCCTGCCCTCGGTGACCTGATACAAACTGCCCTTGGTCCGGCGCGAAAAACGAACGATCGTTCTGAAATGTCAGTTGTTGATTTGTAGCCTAATCGATGCGCCATCGCGCATACATCCTTCCGTATATGTTCCCGGGATTGCGAAGTCAAGTGCCCGCGTTAAAAGGATCGAACTGATTATGTCCACATTGCACAACCAGAATTCCCCGGCATCCCCTGGCGACGTAGATAAGAAAAGCTGGCTGGAGTCGCACGAAGCGGGATATCACAAAACGTTGGGTAATCGTCAGGTTCAGATGATTGCCATTGGCGGCGCGATCGGCACGGGCCTCTTTCTCGGCGCGGGCGCGCGTCTGCAAATAGCGGGTCCTTCGCTTGCCGTCGTCTATCTGGTCTGTGGCGTCTTCTCGTTTCTGATCCTGCGCGCGCTGGGTGAGTTGGTGATGCATCGGCCGAGCAGCGGCAGCTTCGTGTCGTACGCCCGGGAGTTTCTCGGTGAAAAAGCCTCGTATGTCGCCGGCTGGATGTACTTCCTGAACTGGGCGATGACCGGCATCGTCGACATCACTGCCGTCGCGCTGTATATGCATTACTGGGCGGCGTTCTCGTCCGTGCCGCAATGGATCTTCGCACTGATTGCGCTTTGCATCGTCGCGGCGATGAACCTGATCGGCGTGAAATGGTTTGCCGAAATGGAGTTCTGGTTCGCGCTCATCAAGGTTGCCGCGATCTCGCTGTTCCTCGTGATCGGCTCGATCATTCTGGGTACCGGGACGCACGTCGGCGGGCACAGCACGGGCGTGCATCTGATCAGCGAGAACGGTGGGCTGTTTCCGCATGGTTTGCTGCCTGCGCTGGTGCTCGTGCAGGGCGTGGTGTTCGCATTCGCCGGTGTCGAGCTGGTCGGGACGGCGGCGGGCGAATGCAAGGACGCGCGCAAGGTGCTGCCGCGCGCCATCAACAGCGTGATCTGGCGTATCGCCGTGTTCTATGTGGGCGCTGTTGTATTGCTGGTTTGTCTGTTGCCTTGGAGTGCCTACAAGGCGGGGCAGAGCCCGTTCGTCACGTTTTTCGCCGCGCTCGGCGTGCCGGGTGTCGGCTCGGTCATGAATGTCGTCGTGCTCTCGGCGGCGCTGTCGAGCCTGAACTCGGGGCTGTATTCGACCGGGCGGGTGTTGCGTGCACTGTCGATGGGCGGGTCCGCGCCGCATTTTCTGTCCCGCATGAGCTCGCAGTCGGTGCCGTACGCCGGCATTCTGGTCACGGTCGCGATTTACATCGTGGGTGTCGTGCTGAACTATTTCGTGCCGTCGAGTGTATTTGAAATCGTGCTTAACGTGGCGTCGCTTGGTATTCTCAGCACCTGGGGGTTCATCGTGGTTTGCCAGATGAAGTTCCGTCAGGCGGTGGCGCGTGGTGAGGCTGAGCCGGTGACGTTCAGAATGCCCGGCGCGCCGGTGACGTCCTGGCTGACGCTGGCGTTTCTGGTGGGGGTGCTGGTATTGATGGCATTCGACTATCCGAACGGCACGTGGACCGTTGCTGCGATTCCGGTCGTGGCCCTGATCCTGGTTGCCGGCTGGTACGGGGTGCGCCGCCGCGCGCATGCGATGATGAAGCCGACGATCCCGTCGGTCACCCTGACTCAGAGCGTGCTCGAGGACAACGCGGGCTAATGCTGGCTGGTGCGGGCTGATGCGGCGCGCAGCTCCTCCCTATTGCATCGACAACAACAGTAACGACAGCAACAACCGCAATAACGACGGAGAACCGAAGTGAAGCCATTCGATGAGATGCTGACGTCCGCTGACGGGGTCCGCGCGCCTTATGAACTGCTCAAGCAATGGCTCGATACGCAGCATCCTGCGACGCTCGCGCAGAAGGCCGATGACGCGGAAAGCGTGTTCCGCAAGACGGGCATTACGTTTGCCGTGTACGGCGAAGAAGAGGCGGCCGAGCGTCTGATTCCGTTCGACATCATCCCGCGCATCATTTCCAGTCAGGAATGGACACGTCTTTCACAAGGCATCGAACAGCGCGTGATCGCCCTCAACGCCTTTCTCGACGATATCTATCATCGTCAGGAGATCGTGCGCGCCGGGCGTATCCCGAAGGAACTGATTGCCCAGAACGAGGCCTTTCTGCCGGAGATGATCGGCTTCCGGCCGCCGGGCAACGTCTACACGCACATCATCGGCGTGGACATCGTGCGCACGGCCGAAAACCAGTTCTACGTGCTGGAAGACAATGCGCGTACACCCTCCGGTGTCTCCTACATGCTGGAGAACCGCGAGACGATGATGCAGCTTTTCCCCGAGCTGTTTCAGCAGGTCAAGGTGCGGCCGGTCGAAGCCTATCCCCAGCTGCTGCGCGAGTCGCTTGCCGCTGTATGTCCGCCCGGCGGCAATCAGGACAATCCGACCATCGCGGTGCTGACGCCCGGCATCCACAACTCCGCGTACTACGAGCATGCATTCCTCGCCGACCAGATGGGGGTTCATCTGGTCGAGGGCAGCGATCTGCAGGTCGTGGACGGCCGCGTGGCGATGCGCACAACCGAAGGATTCCGCGCTATCGACGTGCTGTATCGCCGGCTCGATGACGCCTATCTCGATCCGCTGACTTTCCGGCCCGATTCCGTGCTTGGCGTCGCCGGCATCATGGACGTCTACCGCGCGGGCAACATCACGATCGCCAACGCACCGGGCACCGGCATCGCCGACGACAAGGCGATCTATTCCTATATGCCGGAAATCGTCGAGTTCTACACGGGCCGCAAATCGATCCTCGAGAACGTGCCGACCTGGCGCTGTTCCGAGCCGGGCAGCCTGAAATACGTGCTGGAACATCTCGAGGAACTGGTGGTGAAGGAAGTCCACGGGTCGGGCGGTTACGGCATGCTCGTCGGGCCCGCCGCGTCGAAGAAGGAACGGGAAGATTTCGCAGCCAAGCTCAAAACCCGTCCGAACAACTACATCGCGCAACCAACGCTCGCGTTGTCGACCACACCGATCCTGACCGAAAAGGGTCTCGCGCCGCGCCACGTGGATCTGCGGCCCTTTGTGCTGGTGTCGGACCGCATTCGCATCACGCCGGGCGGTCTGACGCGCGTCGCCTTGAAAGAAGGCTCGCTGGTGGTCAATTCGAGCCAGGGCGGCGGCACCAAGGACACCTGGGTATTGGCTGACTGAGGGCCGGTGGCGAGCCTCACAGAACGCCAGCCTGATACAGAGCTGGCACACGGAAAAGAACAGACACTGGAGTTGGACAGCACATGCTTCTCGGACGCACAGCAAGCGGACTCTACTGGATGCACCGCTATATCGAACGCGCGGAAAACATCGCACGGATAGTCGACGCCGGGCTGCGCATGGCGTTGACGAGAACGTCCGATGCGCAGGCAACCTGGTCGTCCGTCGTGGTGACATCCGGCACGGAAGAGGGTTTCCGGGAGAAACACGACGCCTATACCGCCGCCACCGTTTCCGACTATTTGCTGCGCGACGGCCACAATCCGTCGAGCGTCCTGTCGTGCATCGAAGCGGCGCGCTCGAATGCCCGTATGGTGCGCACGGCGCTCACCCGCGAGGCGTGGGAGAGCGTGAACGAAGCGTGGATGGTGGTCAGGCGTGTGCTGGCAACGCCGGTGGCGGCGAGCGAGCTGCCGGTCGTCCTCGATCAGATCAAGCGCCAGACCGCGCTGATTCGCGGCACTTTCCACGGCACGATGCTCAGAAACGAGATTTTCGATTTCGCCCGCATCGGCACGTTTATCGAACGCGCTGACAACACCGCGCGCATTCTCGACGTCAAATACCACCTGTTGCTGCCCGCGGTGTCCTATGTGGGCACGACGCTCGACAACTACCAGTGGGAATCGATCCTGCGCTCGGTCGACGCGCATCGATCCTACCGCTGGGTCTACGACGTCCAATACAAGCCGACCAATATCGCCGACTATCTGATCCTCAACGGCCGCATGCCGCGCTCGCTGAACTTCTGCTACCTGAACATCGTCGAGAACCTCGCGTATCTGGCGCACGACTATGGCTTCACCCATGCCTGTCATAAGACCGCCGACATTACGCTCGCCACGCTTCGGGACAACACGGTCAAGCAGATCTTTGCGCAGGGCCTGCACGAGTTTCTCGAGGGCTTCATCGGGCAGAACAACCGGCTTGGTTTTGAAATCGCCGAAACCTACAACTTCGATTGAGACCGGCCATGCGCATCGCTATTCGTCACACATCGCACTATCAGTACGAGCAGCCGGTCCCTTACGCGTTGCAACGCCTGAGGTTGCGTCCGCAGTCGTGCCCCGGGCAGACGGTGATCGATTGGCAGGTCACGGTCGACGGTGTCGAGCCGAACGTCTCTTACGTGGATGGTCTGGGTAACCGTGTCGATTTCGTGCGGCACGAGCGCAACAAGCGCGAGATCGTCATCGTGGCGCAGGGAACGATCGACACGGAAGACCGGGCCGGCATCTTCGGCGTGGTCGATGGTATTGCCCCGCCTTGGGTCTTCGAGCGGGAGACGCCGCTGACGCGGGCCGGCGAACGAATCAAGGCGCTTGCCGCTGACCTGCGCACCGAAGACGCACCGCTGCAGTCGCTGCATGCGTTGATGAATACGATCCACGACCGGATCGCTTATCAGCCCGGCATGACCGACGTGAGCACGGATGCAGAGACGGCCTTGCTCAACCGCCACGGTGTTTGTCAGGACCACGCGCACGTTTTTATCGCCGTGGCGCGAGCGCTCCACATCCCGGCCCGCTACGTCTCGGGCTATCTGCTGATGGACGGTGTCGCGATGCAGGCGGCGAGCCACGCATGGGCGGAGGCGTATCTCGACGGACTCGGTTGGGTCGGCTTCGATGCGGCCAACAATACGTGTCCGGACGAGCGCTATGTGCGCATCGCCACCGGCCTCGACTATCGCGACGCGATGCCCGTATCCGGTATTCGCACCGGGCAGGGTGCTGAGACGCTGACTGTCGAACTCAGCGTTTTGCCGGTCCAGGGTCAAAGCCAGAGTCAAAGTCAAACCTGACGGACCGATGTAACGCCTCATCAGCGGTTGCGCTGATGAGGGATGCGTAGATGTTCTTAACCACGCTTGCAGGGAGGCAGTATGTCAAATGTCGGTAGCGCAGTAAGCGACATCAATGGCTCGTCGGAAAACGTCGCACACGCTTCCAGCGTGGACGCGGAGCCGGTGTCCGGCAAGGTGCGCGCGCGTCTTAAGCGCGCGAAACAGAAGGCGGCCGATGCGCAGGTCATCGTCATCGAGACGGGGCGCAAGTCTGCCCGGGCTGCCAACGACTATGCGCATGACCGTCCGTGGACGACGGCCGGTGTGGCCCTGGGTGTCGGCGTGCTGATTGGTTTGTTGATCGGTCGAAAATAGTCCGGCGGGGCACCGGCACATCCATGCGTCCGGTCGCCCTGATGATTGACAGGGCGACCGGATTTTCTTAAGCCCGCGTCGTCGCGAGTGCAGCGTTCAGCGTCTTGCTCGGACGCATGACATCAGCCAGCATTTCGGCGTCAGGCCGGTAATAGCCACCGATGTCCGCCGGTTTGCCTTGCACGGCTGACAATTCGTCCACGATGGTCTGCTCGTTGTCGGTCAGTTTTTTCGCCAGCGGGGCAAACTGTGCGGCAAGCGCGGCGTTATCGGTTTGCGCTGCCAATTCCTGAGCCCAGTACAGGGCGAGATAAAACTGGCTGCCACGGTTGTCCAACTGGCCAGTCTTGGGCGACGGGTTTTTGTTGTTGTCGAGCAGCTTGCCCGTGGCGGCATCCAGCGTTTTCGCCAGAATTCTCGCCTTGTCGTTATCGGTCTTGATGCCCAACTCTTCCAATGACACGGCGAGTGCCAGGAATTCACCCAGCGAATCCCAGCGCAGATGGTTTTCTTCCACGAGCTGCTTGACATGCTTCGGCGCCGAGCCGCCGGCACCGGTTTCGTACATACCACCGCCTGCCATCAGGGGAACGATGGATAGCATTTTGGCGCTCGTGCCGAGCTCCATGATAGGGAACAGGTCGGTGAGGTAGTCGCGCAGGATGTTGCCCGTGACCGAGATGGTATCGAGGCCGCGGATGACGCGCTCCAGCGTGTAACGCATGGCGCGCACCTGCGACATGATCTGAATGTCCAGGCCCGTGGTGTCGTGGTCCTTGAGGTAGGCATCGACCTTCTTGATCACCTCGGCTTCGTGCGGACGGTACGGGTCCAGCCAGAAGATGGCCGGCATGCCGGAGTTGCGGGCGCGCGTGACGGCCAGCTTGACCCAGTCGCGGATCGGCGCGTCCTTGACCTGGCACATGCGCCAGATGTCGCCTTCTTCAACGTTCTGCGTAAGCAGCACTTCGCCGGTGGCGAGGTCGACGATGCGCGCTTCGCCCGCTTCCGGAACTTCAAAGGTCTTGTCGTGCGAGCCGTATTCCTCGGCTTGCTGAGCCATCAACCCGACATTGGGGACCGTGCCCATCGTGACGGGGTCGAAGTTGCCGTTGGTTTTGCAGAAGTTGATGATCTCCTGGTAGATGCGGGCGAACGTGCTCTCCGGGATCACGGCCTTGGTGTCCTTGGGACGGCCGTCGGCGCCCCACATCTTGCCGCCGATGCGGATCATGGCCGGCATCGAGGCGTCCACGATCACGTCGTTAGGCGCATGCAGGTTGGAGATACCCTTGGCCGAGTCCACCATCGCCAGTTCGGGACGATGCTCGTGGCAGGCGTGCATATCGCGGATGATTTCTTCGCGCTTCGAGCTGGGCAGGCTTTCCAGCTTGTCGTACAAATTGACGAGGCCGTTGTTGACGTTCACACCCAGTTCGTCGAACAGCTTGCCGTGCTTCTCGAAGGCTTCCTTGTAGAAAATCTTCACCGCGTGGCCGAAGACGATGGGGTGCGAAACCTTCATCATCGTGGCCTTGACGTGCAGCGACAGCATGACGCCAGTCTTGCGGGCGTCTTCCATCTGCTCTTCGTAGAAGTCGCACAGCGCCTTCTTGCTCATGAACATGCTGTCGATGATCTCGCCGTCCAGCAGCGACACTTTAGGCTTGAGCACAATGGCTTTACCGCTTTGTGTCAGCAATTCCATCTTCACGTCGCGGGCGTGGTCTACCGTCAAGGACTTTTCGCCATGGTAGAAGTCGCCGTGCTTCATGTGAGCCACGTGGGTGCGCGAAGCCATGCTCCACTCGCCCATGCTGTGCGGATTCTTGCGGGCATAGTTTTTTACGGCGGCGGGTGCGCGGCGGTCCGAATTGCCCTCGCGCAGTACCGGATTGACAGCGCTGCCCAGGCACCTGGAATAGCGTTGGCGAATGGCTTTCTCAACGTCGGTTTTCGGCTCCTCAGGGAAATCCGGCACCGCGTAGCCCTTGGCCTGCAGCTCCTTGATCGCGCCGACCAGCTGATGGACTGAGGCGCTGATGTTGGGCAGCTTGATGATATTGGTGTCGGGCAGGAGGGTGAGGCGGCCGAGTTCGGACAGGCTGTCGGGCACCCGTTGCGCCTCGGTCAGAAACTCGGGGAATTCGCCCAGGATGCGGCCCGCCAGGGAGATGTCGCTGGTGGTGACGTCGATACCGGCCGCCGCGGTGAATGTACGGACGACGGGCAGGAAGGCGCTGGTGGCTAGCAGCGGGGCCTCATCGGTCAGGGTGTAGATGATTGTCGGTTGCTGGGTGCTCATCGCTTGCCTCAAGATCGGGAAACCTGTTTTGGATGTCACCGGCCGCGTCACAAACCGGCATTCGTGTTCGAATTCTGCCTGATTTCGGTTTCGCCATCATGTAATTTCCGACAAACGCGGCTGACCTATGCATGGACTGGCGCGCGTCATGAAAAATTAGCATGACGGTCGCGCTGGATTTTTGTTTCCTCCATATAGGTGCAAGGGTGTCTTCAACCCCAATCCCGCGCGAGGAACATGTCTATGGCTGCTGAAATCTCGTTTAGAACCGAGCATGATCTGCTTGGCGATCGTGACGTTCCCGCTCACGTTTACTATGGGGTTCACACGCTACGCGCGCTGGAAAATTTCCCGATTACCGGTTCGCCGATCTCGGTATACCCGGAGTTGATCAAGGCGCTGGCTTGCATCAAACAGGCCGCCGCGCAGGCGAATCATGAACTGGGCTTGCTCGACGCGACGCGTTGTGACGCCATCGTCGGTGCCTGCGCGGAACTACTGGAAGGCAAGCTGCATGATCAGTTTGTGGTCGACGTCATTCAGGGCGGCGCGGGGACATCGACCAATATGAATGCGAACGAGGTGATCGCCAACCGAGCGCTCGAACTGTTAGGGAAGAAGAAAGGCGAATACCAGTATCTGCACCCGAATGAGCAGGTCAATATTGGCCAGAGCACCAACGATGTTTACCCCTCGGCCCTGAAAGTCGCGACATGGTTCGGCATTCTGGGCCTCATCGAGGCGATGGGCGTTTTGCGGCGCGCTTTCGAAGCAAAGTCGGTGGAGTTCAAGGACGTGCTGAAGATGGGACGTACGCAATTGCAGGACGCGGTGCCGATGACGCTCGGCCAGGAGTTCAGCACCTACGCCGTGATGCTCGGAGAGGACGAGGAGCGGCTTCGGGAGGCGGCGCTGCTGATCTGTGAAATCAACATGGGCGCGACGGCGATCGGAACGGGCATTACCGCGCATCCCGATTACGCACCGCTGATCCTGAAGCATCTCAAGGAAATCACGGGTATTCCGCTTGTCACGGCACCCAACCTCATAGAAGCGACGCAGGACTGTGGCGCTTTCGTTCAGTTGTCCGGCGTGCTCAAGCGCGTGGCAGTCAAGCTTTCAAAGACCTGCAACGACTTGCGCCTGCTCTCCAGCGGTCCCCGTGCGGGTCTTGGAGAAATTAACCTTCCGCCCATGCAGGCTGGCTCGAGCATCATGCCGGGGAAGGTCAACCCGGTCATTCCCGAAGTCGTCAACCAGATAGCGTTCGAGGTCATCGGCAACGACGTCACCGTGAGTTTCGCGGCCGAGGCCGGTCAGCTTCAGTTGAACGCATTCGAGCCGATCATCGCGCACAGCCTGTTCAAAAGTGTGACCCACCTGCGCAACGGCTGCCTGACGCTCGCCGAACGCTGCGTCAAAGGCATTACCGCCAACGAGGCGCACTTGCGCGCGTCGGTCGAGAACTCGATCGGCATCGTGACCGCGCTCAATCCGTACATCGGTTACGCCAACGCGACATCCGTCGCGATGGAGGCGCATGCCACGGGCGGACGCGTCTACGACATCGTGCTCGAGAGGGGGCTGTTGTCCGAGCAACAACTCGACGAGATCCTCAAGCCAGAGGTCCTCACGCTGCCCATGCCGCTTTATATGCCGCCGAAGCAGTAAAAGCGATCTGGACGTATGAAGCGCCCGGTGCCGAGCCGGGAGACGACGCGTTGCCCAGGTACCAATTGATTGATGCTCAACCCACGATCTAGCGCAGTTGCCGGAGACAGGAATTCATGAAGACGAACAAGCTTACTACGTGGATCATGGTCGCCATGGTTCTGGGGGTTGTTGTGGGTTATATCTGCAACATCAACGCACCCAATGCGAAAGCCGCCAAGGAGATCGCCGGCTATTTCTCGATCGCCACGGATGTGTTCCTGCGTCTGATAAAAATGGTCATCGCGCCGCTCGTGTTCGCGACCCTGGTGGGGGGTATCGCCAGCATGGGGGACTCGTCCGCCGTCGGGCGCATGGGCGTCAAGGCAATGGGGTGGTTCATCTCCGCCTCGGTGGTATCGCTGTTGCTCGGCATGTTGTTCGTGAACGTCCTGCAGCCGGGCTACGCGCTAAACCTGCCGCTGCCGGACATCGCTGCCACGACCAATCTGCAGACCTCCACGCTGAACGTGAAGGACTTCGTCACGCACGTTTTCCCGAGGAGCGTGTTCGAGGCGATGTCCCAGAACGAGGTGCTGCAGATTCTGGTCTTCTCGCTGTTCTTCGGTTTCGCCATCGCGTCGTTCAAGGGCCGCGCCGGCCAGCATCTGCTTGCGCCGATCGAGGACCTGGGCAAGACGATGCTGCGCGTGACCGACTTCGTGATGCGCTTTGCCCCACTCGGCGTATTCGGCGCAGTGGCCGCCGCGATCACCGTTCAGGGCATCGGCGTGCTGGCGACCTACGGCAGGTTCATCGGCGAGTTCTACGTGGCCTTGCTGGTGCTGTGGGCGGCATTGATCGGGGCGGGTTATCTGTTCCTTGGCGCGCGTGTATTTACGCTGCTCAAGCTGGTCAAGCAGCCAACCATCCTGGCTTTCTCGACCGCCAGCAGCGAGGCCGCCTATCCCGCGGTCATGGAGCAACTGAAGAAGTTCGGTGTGCCCGACAAGATCACCGGTTTCGTGCTGCCGCTCGGCTACTCGTTCAATCTCGACGGCTCGATGATGTACTCGGCCTTCGCGTCGCTGTTCATCGCCCAGGCCTATAACATCCAGCTCAGCCTGACGCAGCAGATCACCATGCTGCTGGTGCTGATGATCACGAGCAAGGGCATCGCCGGTGTGCCGCGGGCGTCGATCGTCGTGGTGGCTGCCGTTCTGCCGATGTTCAAGCTGCCCGAGGCCGGCGTTCTGCTGATTCTCGGCATCGACCAGTTTCTCGACATGGGCCGCACGGCGACCAACGTGATCGGCAACAGCATCGCCACCGCGGTGGTGGCCAAGTCGGAAGGCTTGCTGGGCGTCACCCGCGATACCGACGAGGACGACATGCTCGAGCCGCCTGAGCAGAACGCTCTGGCGAACTAGGGCGGAGTGGGGTTCGCTGGAGGGCTTGGACGCGCTGGGCCGTTGCCGGTACTCTATGGACGTTGCTCCTGCTCGAGACCGGCCTCCCATGCGCGCCAACGATGCTTTGCCTAAGCAAGCCGGCATGCCCGTGTTCCAGACGACGGGCGACGCCTGCTCATTCGGTAACGACGCGCTCGCGTTGCGCTGGACCGTCAGTGACGAACGGCTCGCCGATTTCTCGCTGATCGATTTCGCGGGGGAGCGCACGCTGCCCATCGTCGCGCCGTTCGCGCTATTGCTCGGTGACGGAAGTACGGTTGGCGTGGCCGAGTTGAAGATCCTTGCGCCACTGAACGAAACCGCGCTTGCACCCAACCCCCACGCGTCCTGTCTGGCCGAACGAATCGCAGGCCGACGCGTGAGCGCCACCCTCCTCGACGCCCAAGGCCGTCTGAAGGTGGAGTGGAATGTGGAGCAACGCGAAGGCTCACGATACCTGCGCGAACAGCTGGCGATTACGGCGCTTCTTCGGGACGAAAATATCGCCGTCGTTTCATTGCTGGAGACATGTGTTGCCGACGCACAGGCCAGCAGCGAATTGAAGGGCACGCCTGTCGTCGCGGGTAATTTCTATCTGGGCTTCGAGCTGCCGCTGGCGGAAAGTCATGTGGACGGCGACAGCGTCAGCTTTACTCTGCAACGCGCATTGCCGCTGGAAAGGAACAGGACGCTGGTCTACTCCGCCGTGGCCGGCGTCGTGCGCGACGGCCAGTTACGGCGCGATTTCGCCACCTATCTGGAACGGGAACGGGCTCACCCGTACCGCCCGTTTCTGCACTACAACAGTTGGGGCGACATCGGCTACCTCACGCCGTACACGCAGGAGCAAGCGCAGGAGCGCATCGAAGCAATCGGCCGCGAGCTGCATGAAGCGCGCGGCGTTCAGATCGATTCGTTTCTGTTCGACGATGGCTGGGACGACCTTAGCGGCAGCTGGCATTTCAGCAAGGATTTTCCGCATGGCTTCGTTCCGCTGCGCGACGCTGCAGCACGATACGGCGCCGCGCCCGGCGTATGGCTGTCCCCGTGGGGTGGCTACTGTGCGCCGCAACAGGAACGCGTGGCGCGCGGCCGTGCTGCTGGCTATGAGGTCATCGATAACGGACTCGCGCTATCGGGGCCAAATTACTATCAACGCTTTCACGACGTCGTGATGGCCTTGCTTGATGAGGACGGCGTCAACCAGTTCAAGTTCGACGGTACAGGCAACGCCGACAGGGTGTTGCCAGGCAGCCTCTTCGATAGCGACTGGGACGCGGCGATCCGGCTTATCGAAGACATCCGCGCGGCAAAACCCGAGACCTTCATCAATCTCACTACAGGGACGCATCCGTCGCCGTTCTGGCTGCGTTACGCAGACTCCATCTGGCGTGGTGGCAGAGATGACGATCTGGCGGGAACCGGCACCAACCGTGAGCGCTGGATCACCTACCGCGATGCGCAGACGTATCACAACGTCGTGGTGCGCAGTCCGCTCTTTCCGCTCAATTCGCTGATGCTGCACGGCATTCTCTACGCCCAGTGCAATCCGCGCCTCAATACGGCGGCAGGCGATGATTTTGCCAACGAAGTGCGTTCCTACTTCGGGAGCGGCACGCAATTGCAGGAGCTATACATTACGCCGGCGCTGCTCACCGAGTCTGACTGGAATGTGCTCGCGGACGCTGCCAGATGGGCGCGCGAAAACGCCGATGTACTGCGCGACAGCCACTGGATCGGCGGGGCACCGGACCAGCAAGCGGTTTACGGCTGGGCAGCGTGGGCGCAGCACAAGGCGATCGTGACGCTGCGCAATCCGCACAGCGGCACGCAACGCTTCACGCTGGACCTGCGGCGACAACTGGAGTTGCCGGCTGCGGCGGCGGGGCGCTTCAATGCGCGTAGCGTTTGGCGTGAAGGGGCTTCCGATATTCCAGCATTGCTAGATGCCGATGTGCTGCAGGAAGTCCAGCTCGCGCCGTTCGAAGTGCTCACGCTGGAATTGTTGCCGATCGCTGAAGCGGAGTAGTGATGTGGATGTGGTCGCATTTTTTTGCCGCTTGCCCGGCATCGACACCACGGTGCTCCCGCTAAGTCAACGCATCTGCCAGTTTCACCGGCTTCGCCTGGGTCTGGTGCAGGTCGAAGATAAGCACTTCGTTGTCACCTCGCACGAGCCACGGCGCGGGGCAATACAGGCGCCGCTGCGGACCGATGTTCCAGTAGCGTCCGAGATTGTGCCCGTTGACCCAGACGACGCCCTTGGTCCAGTTGCTCATATCGAGCCAGGTGTCGCCGACTTCATCCAGCCCCAAGCTTGCCTTGAAAAACAGCCCGGGCTTCAGTGGGTTCGCGCAGTTTCCCCTCAGGTTGGCGATAAACGTTTCATCCATTGGCAGCAGGAAGACTTCCCAGCCCTTGAGCACGGAGAGCGACCCATCGGCGATTTTCATCCTGACCGGACCGACCAGTCCTTTGCGGTCGACGAGCTCGGGGCCGAAGTTGACCCGCCCCATGCCCTCCACGAGGATCTCCAACGATACCGGGCCACCTGAGTTCGACTCGCGCTCCGGCAACGTCGAAGGTAACGCGAGCGACGCGCGATGCATCATGTGGAGCGGCTGCGCGTACTCCGATGGTATTTGCGCTCTCGAGACGCCGCCTACGTAGAGTTCGCCTACGAAAACCGTCGCATAGTCATGAACACTGCTGATATCCAGCGCACCGCCTGCGTACTCTTGCAATTGTTTGCGGTACAACACGAAGCCAAACGCCTGACCGTAACTTTCAAAGGACTGTGGATCGATGCTCTGTTCGCGCGGCAGTGCCGTGGGCAGGTTGTCCCAGATCGACGCATAGAGGGTTGGCATCAACGCACCGACGCCTGTGGATTCGAGCGCGGCGATGGCGTCGGGTATATCGGGCAACGGCGCAGGCAGGTAGCTGCCGATGATGTCGCGGTACTTCATATACTTCGGCATCGCCGCGCCCTGCTCGTTGATCGGCGCCGAATAGTCGTAGCTGGTGATGTCGGGCTGATAGTTGCCTGATTCGTCCACGTTCGCGCCGGCATAGAAACCAAAGCTCGTCCCGCCGTGAATGACATACAGATTGAACGACTGTTTCGACTGCATGAACGCGGTCAGGGTGTTCGAGAGGTCATAGTTCAATCCCGCGAAACCCGGTTCACCCCAATGAGTGAGCCACCCTGGGTACACCTCACCGGCCATCGCGGGCACCGCGGGGAATTCCCGGCGGACGGTTGCGATTTGTGCCGCATCGCCATTGCTCAACGCAATCGCCCCACCGCTTACCGTAGTGTGATTGCGTTCGAGTTGCTGGAGGCCGTCTTCAGTGTAGAACGGACCGGTTACGCCTCCTTTGAGCCAAAGCTGCCTGAGCTCTTCGAGGTATGCTGGATTGCTCGCATACGAACCGAATTCATTTTCGATCTGGATCATCAGGATCGGACCGCCGTGATCGATCAGCAACGGCTTAATACGCGGAACCAGTTCTTCGATGTAGCGAGCCACCGCCGCCATGTAGCGAGCATCGGTGGCCGAGTCGGTCCTTAACTGGACGTCCGGATCGCTCAACAGGTAAGAAGGGAGGCCTCCCAGATCCCATTCGGCGCAGACGTAAGGCCCTGGGCGCAGCAGCACCCACATTCCATCGGACTGGCACAGCCGTATGAAGGCCTCGATATCGTGGTTGGCGCTGTGGAAATCGAATACGCCCGGACGCGTCTCGTGGTAATTCCACATGATGTACAAGGCGATGCAGTTCATCCCCATCGCCTTGGCCATCCTGATTCGATGCTGCCAATATTCGCGCGGGATGCGGGCCGGGTGCATCTCGCCGCTGCGAATCTGGAACGGCTCGCCGTCGAGCAGGAAGTGTTCGCCGTCAGGGCTGAAAGAGAAGGTGTGGCCGCATTCGAGGTTCACGGTGCACTCACACTTTGGCGCTTGAGGCGCGGTTGAACTAAGCGAAAGGTGAAAACCAGTCAACGGTCACCCTTTATTCGCATGGTTGTATACGTGGTATGCGCGTTGAACGCCTTGCTGGTGGACTTCTCGCGCCCTAACCTGAATCTGACATTCAGCGGCCCTTCGAACACTTTTCTGGGCCGGCCATCTCATGCAATCCATACATCGACGTACTCCCGATTTCGGAAGACGAAGATCTTATTGGAGAAGACATGCACGACAACCTCCTCCCAGTCATCATCACACGGAAATGGCAACTTGCCGAGAGTTACCATGCCGTTGAACTTCAAACCAGGTCTCGATCGGAGCTTCCATCGTTTGACGATGGCGCTTGCATCACCCTTGTTCGCGACGACGTCATCTGCAAGGAGAGAATATATCCGCTGTGCTGTTTTATGTCCCGGCCGAGCGCATATGTAATCGCTGTGCGACAGGATGATGACGATACGGAGGCAGAAGGAGCTGACATCTCGTTGAGTCAAGGAGACGAGGCGTTCATCGTGACGCCACGGAGTCCTTCAGTTATTTTAGGCGGCAGCACACGGTCTATTCTTTTTGCTGGAGGCGTTGGCGCCGCATCGATCGCGGGAATCGCGAATCGGCTTGCATCGGCAGGTCAAAAATTCGAGCTGCACAACTTCGCTCGATCACCTGAACGCGCAGTCTTCCGGAAAGAACTTGATGCGCTTAAAAGCGAGGGCAGGGTCCATCACCATTTTGGCTTGAATGCTGACCGATTGGAGCAGACCACTTCGCACGCGATGAGCCCGGCACATGCGAACACGCAGATCTACTGCAGTGGCCCCCCAGCATTTATGGACCTCATCGAGCGCCAGGCGCGCGACTGGGTGTATCCGGCTAATATCCACAAAATTGTTTTGGGTGACAGAAAAGAGTCATAGCGCGTCTTTTCCCGATGTGGTTCCGGTTCAAGTTCAGTTGAGCGGAACGGTAAGCCTGTCGATTACGGCATGGGTCTGGGGTCGTACGCCGCGCCACCAGGCGAATGCTTCCGCGGCTTGCTCCACGAGCATGCCGACACCGTCCGCGACGCTCGCCACGCCCGCATTGCGTGCGAGTCTCAGGAAAGGCGTCAGTCGTTTGCCGTAGGCGAGTTCATAAGCCACACTGGTGGGGCTGAAAACGCTCGGCGGGACCGGCGGCAACTCGCCGGTGAGGCTGGCCGATGTCGCATTGACCACCAGGTCGAACTGCCCCATCCCCTCCAGATCACCGTACCCGCAGGTGGCCAGCGGACCGCTGCTCGCGACTTGTTCGACCAGGGCCTTTACCTTGGCGATGTCCCTGTTTGCGATGACCAGTTCAGCAGGGCGCGCGGCAATGAACGGTAGCAAAGCGCCACGCGCCGCGCCCCCCGCGCCAAGGACCAGCACGCGCTTGCCGGCCATCGGCAGACTCAGGTTGACTTCGATGTCGCGCAGCAGGCCGACACCGTCGAAGTTCTCGGCAACGATCCGGCCATCCTTGAAGCTCAACGCGTTGGCCGCACCGGCGAGCGTGGCGCGCTCGCTGCGCTCATCGGCGATCGCGAACGCCTTCAGCTTGAACGGCGCGGTCACGTTCATGCCTTTGCCACCGGCCGCTACGAACGCATGGACGGTCCCGGCGAAGGCGTCCTGCGGCTCGACTGGACCCTCGATGGCCGTATAGGACATGTCCTGCCGTGTCTCTTGCGCAAAGAGGCCATGGATCAACGGAGATTTCGTATGGCCGATTGGATTGCCGATCACGGCGTATTGGTCAGTCATCACGGCCTCAGCTTTGAATACAGCACACCATCGGTTTGCATTGCGTCGATTTCGGCGACGCTGAAGCCGAGCGACTGCGCGACTTCCGCGTTGTGTTGACCGAGATCGGGCGCGACCTTGCGAATCGTCGTGTCGCAATCGGAGAATCGGAACGGCAGGTTCGGCAGACGCAACTTCCCGTAGCGCGGGTGCTCCTGCTCGACGACCATGCCTCGCGCGACGATCTGCGGATCGGTGAGTACTTCGCCGATGCGTTGCACCTTCGCACAAGGCACGTCAATGCCATCGAGCAGGTCCAGCACCTGTGCGACCGGCTGGTTGGCCACCCAGGGTTTCACGATGGACAGAATCTCCAGCCGGTTCGTATTGCGTCCCGCGAGGGTGTGAAAACGCGTGTCGGTGCCGAAGCCAGCGGGGCCGCCATGCGCTTCGATCAGCGCTGCGAAGCGCTTCCATGCATCGTCTACTTGCGCGGCGATCACAAGGTCGCCATCAGCGGCACGGAACACGCCGTAGAGCGTCGACGTCGGCATGTCGTGGCCGGTTTGCTCGGGGACGATGCCTTGCATCGTGTAGCACTGCACCGCGTACTCGTGCATCGACACCAGCGTGTCGTACAACGCCATATCGATGTGCTGGCCCCGGCCGCTCTTCACGCGACCGAGCAGCGCTGCGTTGATCGCCGCCACCGCGTGAATGCCGGTGTACATGTCGCCGAGCGAGATGCGCATCAGCGGCGGTGGCTCGCCGGGATTGCCGATCATCTGCATGATCCCGCTCTTCGCTTCGGCAATCAGGCCGAAGCCGGCGCGATGCGCGTCCGGTCCCGTATGACCATATGCCGAGATCGAGCAGTAGACCAGTTTCGGGTTGCGCGCGGACAGTTCGTCATAGCCCAGCCCGAGCTTGTTCAGTGCGCCGGGCCGGTAGTTCTCGACAAACACATCCGCCGAGTCGCACAGGCGCTGCATGAATTCCTTGCCGCGCGAGTCCTTCATGTCGACGCTAACGCCGCGTTTGCCCATGTTGAGCTGCAGGAAGTAGCCGCTCTGTTCATCATCGAGCACGGTGGCGTGCTGACGTCCAGCATCGCCGCTGGCCGGACGTTCGACCTTGATGACTTCGGCGCCGAGCGCCGCGAGGCAGCGCCCGACGTACGGGCCGGCGAGGAAGTGGCTGTAGTCGACGACGCGAATACCTTCGAGAGGACGGGCTTGCATCAGAACGCTCCCGGCCGGCGCGGCACCATCAGACGATGTTCGCCGTGCTGGACAACCTGGCCATCCTGATTGATCAGATCGGAAGGCAGCACGACGATGCCCCAGTCTGGACGACTTTTGCTCGCACGCATCGCACCCACGCGGAATTTCACGTACAGCACGTCGTTGACCTTGATCGGCAGATTGAAATCCCACGTCCAGCCGAGCGACATACCCGGCAGGAAACGGTAGGTGCTTTGGGTCTTGAGGCCATCGGCGATAGACAAGCCAAACAGACCGTGTGCGACGATCGATCCGAAGTGACTCGCGTTCGCGTATGCCTCGTCTACGTGGACCGGTGTGTGATCGCCAGTGAGATCGGCGTAGGCCAGAATGCGTTCCTTGGTCACCGTGTAAGTCGGGCTCACGCATTCGTCGCCTTCGCGGGCATCGTCCCAGTATTTATCGACGATCGTCATGTCACGCCTCCGCGCGCGGGTTGATATTCAGTGCACGCGCCACGCACGAGGCGGGCTTGGCCTGAATCAGTTCGACGGCGAGTCCGTCCGGCAGGCGCAACCAGTTGCGTCCCTGCGGCATTTCGCTGACGTCGTATCGATGCGCGGCTGCGAGCGCCGCCTCCATGTCTTCGCACATCACGCCGAGATGGCCGAGCCTGCCTTCAGGCGCGTCATGGTTCGGGTTATGGATGAATTGCAGACCGCCGAGCGTCCAGTACTGCCGGGGTTCCTCGACCGTGCCGTCGACCTCGCGCATCGTCATGCCGAGCACGTCCTCGAAAAAACGGATATGCCAGTGAATATCTTTCACCCAGATGGCGACGTGCTCCAGATAGGCCTTGCTGCCGTTCATGCGGTTGTCTCCCTATGTTGTCGGTCGGTCATGGCGCGCTCGACGCCCTTGATGCAGGCCACCAGCGTCGTGTTGACCGGGGTCGGCACGCCATGCCGTTGTCCCCAGCGCACGACCGCGCCATTGATAAAGTCGATTTCGGTGATGGAGCCCTTTTCGAGGCTTTGCAACATCGAGGTCTTGAAGGCCGGGGAGAGTCCTTCTCCGGCAAGCGTCCACGGCCGTTCGGGATCAGTGGTGGAGAGCTTCACACCGGCGGCGCGAGCGACCGCCATCGCTTCGGCTACCGCTGCGAGCGCGGTCGTCTTCAGAAGCGCTTCGTCGTAGAGTTGGCCGTACGTCAGGCCGGTGATACCGGTCAGCGCGCCAGTCGCGACATTGACCAGCAGCTTGTCCCACATCGTGCCGACGATGTTGTCGCTGACCGTGGTAGCCAGTCCGGCGGCGTTGAAGATTTCTGCGATTGCCGTTGCACGCGACGTAATCCGGCCATCGAGTTCGCCGATGTAGGTGGCTTTGCCGGCGACGCCTGACTCGATGTGGCCCGGGTTGCGCATCACGCCGCCAACGTACGTCTTGCCAGCCAGCACGCGTTCGCGCCCCACGATGCCGGCGAGCACGTCTTCGTGCCCCAGGCCGTTTTGCAACGACAGGACCAGCGTTTCGGGCCCGATCAGCGTCAGTGCGCCGCGCATCGCGGCATCGGTATGAAATGATTTGACCAGCACGACGACCAGATCGACGACGCCGGCCTCGGCCGCCTGCGTCGCCGCGCGGACCTTCACGCGACGGGAACCCTCCGCATCGTCCACCTGCAGACCATCACGCCTCATCGCCTCCACATGCACTGCCGAACGGTTCAGCAACCAGACCTCATTGCCGCCTTCGGTCAGCGCCGCGCCAATGGCGCAGCCCAGCGCCCCCGCACCCAGAATCGCAATCTTCACTGCCGTCTCCTTAATCTGGAGACCAAGATACGAGCCGATGTTCATATCGGCAATGCAATGAATACAATGGCGTCATTGCGGAGGGCAATAATCTTATGAACTCGACCGAACTTCCTGATCTGAAACTGCTGCAGCTTTTCGACCTCCTGTACGACGCCCGCAGCGTCACGCGTGTGGCCGAGCAGCTCGGACAAAGTCAGCCGACGATTAGCATCTGGCTCGGGCGCTTGCGGGAGCATCTACAGGACCCGTTGTTCATACGTACATCGGGCGGTATGGCGCCGACGCCGCAAGCCGATGCGCTGATCGGTCCGTGCCGGGAGATTCTCGAATCGCTGCGGCGCTTCGCTGCCTGGGAGATCGCGTTCGATCCAGCCACCGCGAAGCGGCGGTTCCGTATCTGTATGACCGACGCCAGCCACATAACGCTGCTTCCGCGGATGCTGGCGCACGTGCGCGCGCAGGCGCCGGGCCTACGCCTCGAAGCGACGAGGATTGACGGCAATACGGAACGGGCGCTGGAATCCGGTGAGGCCGACCTTGCGATCGGCCATGTGCCTTGGCTTGGCGGCGGGATTTACCAGCAGCAGCTTTATCTGCAGGACTGGGTCTGTCTGGCGAATCGCCGTCACCCGAGGTTAGGCGCCAAACTTGGCCTGAAGCACTATCGCGCGGAGGGACATGTCGCCATCACTGCGGGGACGGGAGCGCAACTGCTCGACCAGGCGCTGGTGCGTGAGCATATCGATCGCGACGTGGTGCTGGAGTTACCGGGTTTTCTCGGGCTCGGGGCGATCATCAAGAGTACCGACCTGATCGCCACGCTGCCGCGGCACATCGGTGAGACGCTGGCAAAGGTCAATGATCTGGCGGTCCATCCGTGCCCGGTTCCTGTGGAAGGTTTTGCCGTTCGGCAGCACTGGCACGCCAGATATCACCACGAAGCGGGCAACCGTTGGCTGCGTGGCCTGATGGTGCAATTGTTCGGAACCTCGGGCTGATCGGGCCGACCACTCTAGCTCAAAAAAAATTGCGTCAGAAAAAAACTAACTAGATCGTACAAATGCGTATAAACCCCGAAAGACATCAGATCGTGTTTGAACGACACTTCGTGCGGGTTTAGAGATCCAGGCGTCACTCATTGCTCATCCCTCTTCGTATTTGCACCGGCATGCTGAGCCGGGTAGTTCTGCACGCCTTGGCTTACCGGGGCGATTGCTGGTGTAAGGGATTGAGAGTTTGCGTAAGAAACCAAGAAAAGATTTTTAAAGAGGAGCAGAAATGAAAAAGGTAATAGCAACCTCAGCCCTTGGGTTGGTCGCCCTCGGCGCACACGCTCAGAGCAGCGTGACGCTGTACG
>NZ_JALPRH010000023.1:0-127171 GCF_030464795.1 Paraburkholderia sp. SECH2 | reverse complement strand
TAAGCTTGTGACAAGGGCGTCATACTTCCGGCGGCGCTGCGCGCGCCGAAGAGTAGCTCATAAAACCGATCCGTGGGGTTTTGTTAGTAGCCGCCTTTTGTCGGTGTTGTCATTGGCGCTGTCTTTTTGTATGCGGCCGCCAGGTCCGCTGCTGCTTTGCTTAGTAGGCCCGTGTCTGTTCCTACCGCCACGAATGTTGCGCCCGCCGCCAAGTATTCGGCTGCTATGCCCGGGTCCGGTGCTAGTACGCCCGCTGCTTTGCCGGCTTCTCGTACCTTCCTGATCCCGCTGCAGATCGCTTCGCGTACGCTTGCGTCGCCTGGTTTGCCTAGCAAGCCCATGGATGCGCTTAGGTCCGCGGGGCCGAAGAAGACGCCGTCGACGCCTTGCACGTTTGCGATTGCCGTTAGGTTTTTCATCCCCTCCACGGTTTCTACCTGGACCAGTACGCACAGCTCCTGCGCCGCCGTGGTCAGGTAGTCGGGGATTCGGTTCCAGCGCGATGCTCGTGCCAACGCACTCCCCACGCCGCGGATGCCTTCCGGTGGGTAGCGCGTTGCCGCTACGGCTTCCGCGGCTTGCTCCGCCGTGTCGATCATCGGGAGCAGCAGGGTTTGGGCGCCTATGTCGAGTAATTGCTTGATCAGTGCGCTGTCGCTTCGTACGGGACGGACCACCGGATGCGATGTGTAGGCGGCCACCGCCTGTAATTGCGCCAGTGTGCTGCGCACGTCGTTCGGTGCGTGCTCGTTGTCGATCAACAACCAATCGAAGCCGGCCGTGGCCAGCAATTCGGTCACGTAGGCATCGGCAAGCGCCGCCCATAAGCCGAATTGTGGTTTGTCCTCTGCTAGCGCGCGCTTGAATGTGTTTTGCGGTAGAGACATGTCGATTGACTCAAATGAGCTCAAATGAAATTTAAACCAATGCCGCCCAGCGGACCGTAGTCGACGTGGAAGGTGTCGCCCGCTCGCGCAGGGATCGGGCTCGTGAAGGAGCCGCTCAGAATTACGTCGTTCGCGTTCAGGACTTCGTCGTATGAGGCGATCTTGTTTGCGAGCCATGCGACGCCCGTCGCGGGGTGGTTCAGCACGGCGGCGGCCAGGCCGCTTTCTTCTACGGTGCCGTTCTTGTAAAGCAATGCGCCAACCCAGCGGAGGTCGACGTCCATAGGACGTACCGGGCGGCCGCCCAGTACGATGCCGGCATTCGCCGCGAAGTCGGAGATGGTGTCGTAGACCTTGCGCGGCGCCTTCGTCTCGCGGTCGAATTGTTCGATGCGGGCGTCGATAATTTCCACGGCCGGGGTCACGTAGGCCGTGGCGTCCAGAACGTCGAATAGCGTGATGCCCGGGCCCTTCAATGGCTTGCTCAATATGAAGGCCAGTTCGACTTCCACGCGCGGCGCTATGAAGCGATCAGCGCGGATGTCCTGGCCGTTTTCGATGAACATGCTGTCGAGCAATGGCGCGTAGTCGGGTTCGTCGATCTGTGAGGAACGCTGCATCGCGCGTGAGGTCAGGCCGATCTTGCGGCCCTTGATCACGTGGCCCTCGGCCAGTTTTAGCTTCACCCACTCGCGTTGGATCGCGTAACCGTCCTGTACCGTCATCTCGGGATATTTCGCGGAGAAGTGGCGCAGTTGGGTGCGCGTCTTCTCGGCGTTGTCGAGTTGCGCCGCAAGGTCGCGGATTGTCTGTTCGTCTAGCATGATGGTTCTCTTTGAGCGGCTGCCAGACCCATTTACCGGGTCGCAATGTTAGGCCGGAGCCTCGAGCCTCGGTGTCAGGCCTTAAGCCGCGCGTGCAGATTGTTGTGTTTCCACGTGCCGGCTTCGCTGAATTCATTGATCTCCAGCGACAACGCCAGGCCGTGCTTTTCAAACTCCGCGGCGAAGTGCTGTTTGATCGCTTCAAACAGCGCGTCACCGGTCGCCTTCTTTACGGCATCCGAGCGGCCCGCGGCGATCTTCAGGTTTGCATGCAGGAAGGCGGCGTCGGGCCGGCCGTCGGCTATGCAGTACTGGTCGCAACGCAAGGCGCGCACGCGGATGCCGCCGAGCGGAAAGACGCGTTGGTCGTTGTCGCGCTGCGCGGCAAGGCGAGCCGCGAGCGAGGTGCAAAGCTGTCCGATGCTTGCTTCATCAGCAAGATTGGCGCTGTATTCGAGTGTCAGATGTGGCACGGTAAGCTCCTCTCTCAGGACTCAAGCGGGCAGGGGCGTCACGGGGAAGATCGCGTTGATCTGGCCGGTTCCCGAACTGCCGAAATACGGTGTGACGACTTCGACCTTGCCGTCGTATCGATCCCAACCGAGCGCGCCGAGCAGCATCGCGGTGTCGTGCATGCCGCCTTCCCCCCAGCACTTCTCGTTATAGAGCGGCAGCATCTCGCAGAAGGTCTTCCAGTCGCCGGCTTCCCACAACTCGACCACGCGGCGGTCCATCTGTTCGAGAAACGGGCTCCATACCTTGTGCATGAACTGCTCGGCCGTGCCGTTGTTGGCGAAGTGGTGGCTCAGCGACCCGCTCGCCAGAATCGCCACGGTGCCGTCGTAACGTTCCTCGATGGCCTTGCGCACCGCGAGGCCGAAGCGCGCGCTCGTTTCAAGGTCGTGCCACATGCACCAGCCGGCTACCGATACGGTCTTGAAGTGCTGGTCGCTGTTCATATAGCGCATCGGCACCAGCGTGCCGTACTCGAGTTCGAGCGTGGTCTCGCTGTGCGCGCGGCTCTTCACGCCCATTTCGTTGGCGACTTCCGCGATCAGATCGCCGAGTCCGACATTGCCGGGATACGCGTACGGCATGTTCTTGATGAAGTGCGGCAGTTCGTTGCTCGTATAGACGCCTTCGAACTTCGGCGCACAATTGATGTGGTATTCGCTGTTCACCAGCCAATGCACGTCGAAGACGACGATCGTATCCACACCCAATTCGCGGCAGCGGCGGCCGATTTCATGGTGACCGTCGATTGCCGGTTGACGGCAGCCCTTATGCGGACCGTCCAGTTCGGATAGATATAACGACGGGACGTGAGTGACTTTTGCTGCCAACGCGAGTTTGCCCATCGCGGTCTCCTGTTCTGTGTGGCGCGAGGCCTGGTGCCCTCGCGCGCAAATGACCCGCGTTTCAGACGCCCCAGCGCGGAATGTGGTGGGAGCCGAGCGATACGCATACGTTTTTCGGTTCGAGGAACACTTCATAGCTCCACGTGCCGCCTTCGCGGCCCACGCCCGATGCCTTGGTGCCGCCGAACGGCTGGCGCAGATCGCGCACGTTCTGGCTGTTGACGAAGCACATGCCGGCTTCCACGGCTGCAGCGACGCGCAGCGCGCGGCCGGTGCTCTCGGTCCAGATGTAGCTCGACAGGCCGTAGGAAATGTCGTTGGCGAGTTTGATCGCATCGGCTTCGTCGTCGAACGGAATCAGGCAGGCGACCGGACCGAAGATTTCTTCCTGCGCGATCCGCATGCGATTGTCGACGTCGACGAATACCGTCGGCTGCACGAAATTGCCTTTGCGCATGGCTTCCGGCAAGTCGGGCGCGTCGAGTCCGCCGCATGCGAGCGTGGCGCCTTCCTTCGGACCCAGTTCGATGTAGCTGCGCACCTTGGCCAGATGCCCCTGGCTGATCATCGGGCCGACGACCGTGCTGTCGGCCAGCGGATCGCCCACCGTCAGACGTTTTGCGCGTTCGACGAAACGCTCGGCAAAGCGCGCGTAAATCGAGCGTTGCACCAGAATGCGCGAACCGGCCGTGCAGCGTTCGCCGTTGTTGGAGAAGATCATGAACACGGCGGCATCGAGCGCGCGTTCGAAATCGGCGTCGTCGAAGATCACGAACGGCGACTTGCCGCCCAGTTCCATCGAAAACTTCTTCAGGCCCGCGGTTTGCACGATGCGGTTGCCGGTTGCAGTCGATCCGGTGAACGACACCGCGTGTACATCCGGGTGCGCCACCAGCGGTTCGCCGGTGTCCTTGCCGAAGCCGTGCACGACGTTCAGCACGCCAGCAGGAATGCCGGCTTCGAGCGCGAGATTGCCGAGCATCGAGGCGGTCAGCGGCGACAGTTCGCTCATCTTCAACACGGCGGTATTGCCGAACGCGAGGCAGGGTGCGACTTTCCACGTTGCCGTCATGAACGGCACGTTCCACGGCGAGATCAGTGCGCAGACGCCGGCCGGATGGAAAAGCGTGTAGTTCAGATGCGTATCGGTGGGATACGTGTGGCCGTCGACGCGCGTGCACATCTCCGCGAAATAGCTGAAGTTGTCGGCGGCGCGCGGCACGAGTTGCTTGCGCGTTTGCGAGATCGTCTGCCCGGTGTCTTTCGTCTCGGTCTCCGAGATGTCCGGCACGTTCTTCGCGATCAACTCGCCGAGCTTGTGGATGATTTTTGCGCGTTCCGCTGCGGGCTTGCCGGCCCATGCCGGAAACGCCTCTTTGGCGGCGCGTACGGCGGCGTCGACTTCTTCCGCACCGCCACGCGCCACTTCAGCGAGCACGTCTTGCGTCGCCGGATTGACGGTCTCGAAGTAGTCTTTCGCGGTGCTCGATTTGCCGTTGATCAGATGGTCGATTCGCATTGTGTTGTCCTTTCTCTTTAGCTGTCGACTGGAGTTCGCGCTTTAGCGCGTTACTCGGGTCCTGTGCAAAGCCGTCGTATCAGGCGCGGCCGAAGTCCGCGTCGGATGCAATCGTATTGACGAGACGGCCAAGGCCGTCGATTTCGCAGACCACTTCGTCGCCCGCATTGACGTTGACGATGCCTTCCGGCGTACCGGTCAGGATCACGTCGCCGGGTGCGAGGGTCATGAAGCCGCTGAGGTATTCGATCAACGCCGGGATATCGGTGACGAGATCGCGCGTGTTGCCGTGTTGCTGCCGCGTGCCGTTCACGAAGGTGCGCAATTCGAGTTGCGTGACGTCTTCGACATCGGCAGCATCGACGAACCAGGGGCCGAGCACCGTGCCGCCGTCGCGATTCTTCACGCGCAGGTTGGGGCGGTAGTAGTTTTCCAGGTAGTCGCGGATCGCGTAGTCGTTGGCGATCATGTAGCCGGCCACATGCTGCATGGCGTTTTCGCGTTTGACGTTCTGCGCGGTTTGGCCGATGACCACCGCCAGCTCGCACTCGTAGTGCATGAAGGTGACGTCGGCGGGGCGGCGCGTGAAGCCGCGGTGACCGATGACCGCGCCCGGGCCTTTGAGAAAGACCAACGGCTCTTCCTGCTTGTTGAATTGCAGTTCCTTCGCGTGCTCCGCGTAGTTCAAGCCAAGCGCGAAAATCGTGCCGACCTCGATCGGTGCGAGCCACACCACTTCATCCTCACGACGTACGCGGCCGTCGGCAAGGCGCACGCCGTTCGCATCCGGATAGGCTTCGTGAATCGCTCCTGCATACGCAACACGGCCGCGCATCATTGCTGTTCTCCATCCGGTTCTGCTGCACCGACAAACGACACCTCGAGCGGCGGCAAACCGCCAATCGACAGCGTAGCCGTGTCGCCGATATGGGCAACTGGCGAACCATGAGGCACGCCGAGCGTAATGACGTCGCCGGCACTCAATGTCATGAAATCGGTTACGTCCGCAAGCAATTGCGCCACGCTGCGTACCGACGACGCAGTATTCGCAGTGAATACTTCGCGCCCAGGAAGCGAAACCTTGATCGCCAGGTTGTCCGGCGCAACAAGATGATGCGCTGCAACCACCGCCGGCCCGATCACGCAAAAACCGTCACGCGCCCGGAACCGTACTGAAGGGCGGTACACGCTCGCATGCGGCACGCTCAGATCGGCGACCAGCGTATAGCCGGCGATGTAGTCGAACGCCTGCTCCGCGCTAGCGCGTGTTGCAGTGCGGCCGATCACGATACCCAGCGAAGCGCCGACTTCCACGCCCAATGCATCGTCAGGCACGGCAACACGTGCGCGATGACCGGCGAACGTATTGCGCGGCTTCAGATAGAGAATCGGTGCTTTGGGCGGGGCTTTATAGGGAGCAGCATGCACTGCGTCGCCCAGCGCGGCCAAAGCGGCGCGGTCGTTCAGCAAGGTTCCATACACAGCACCGGAAACCGGCGCGCGGCAGGCAATGCCGCGTGCAAGCAGCGCGGCAACGGTGCGCGCATCCACATCGCGAGGCAGCGCGTCGCCTTCCGGATGCAACAGGTGATCGGCAAGTGCAAACATAAATTAGCTGTCTCTCGGCAAAAACACTAACATGTTAGTAGTATTGCGCTTGATATCATCCACGGTCAATAGCCTGTCGGCCGATCGCGGGTTTTCCCTTAAGCTTCGACAGCTGCTTTTAATTTATCTGCCATGTCCGCATCTGCTTCTACCCGAGTTTTGCACCGCAACCTGCCCATGCTGTTGCTGCGCGCCAGAGAAAAAATGATGGAGCGTTTCCGGCCATTGATTACCGCGCACGGACTGACCGAGCAGCAATGGCGCGTGATTCGCGCGCTCAACGAGCACGGGCCGATGGAGCCGCGTCACATCTCCGATATCTGCACGATTTCGAGCCCGAGCATGGCGGGTGTGCTCGCGCGCATGGAGAGTATGGAGTTGGTGACCAAGGAGCGTTTCGCGGAAGACCAGCGCCGCGTGCTGGTGTCGCTTACTGATACGAGCGTGGACCTGGTGCGCGTGATCTCGAAGGATCTCGAGGCGCACTATCGCGAACTGGAGCGCAAGGTGGGGCCGGAAATCGTCGAGCGCGTGTATCGCGCGGTCGACGATCTGCTTGCCGGGCTGGAAGACGAGGAGGAGTGAAGCAGCGCGTTGTTGGTTAATTTCTGGCGATGAACTGCGCTCGCGCAGGCCATGGCCATTCTCTTACCACCCCTGAAATCGCCTCCACTCGACGCTGCCGCCATTCGCCGACACCGCGTGATACTCGGGGAACTGTGCACCGGTCGCGCACGCGTGATTGGGCAGGATACGCAGCTTCATGCCGATGGGAAAGCGCTGCGCGATGTCGTCCACAGGCTCACCGTCTTCCGACGACGACAGAATCCCGTGCTCCTGATTGGCGCCGCTCACGACAAAACCGCCAAGCGGTGTCCCGTTCAATAAACACGGCTGGCCGTAGCCGAAATCGTGCGGCTGCTTCGAGGTGCCGCGGTCACGGCTCATCGCCATCCAGCCTGCGTCGAGAATCGCCCAGCCTTTGTCCGCCTGATGCCCGATCACGGTCGCGAGCACACTCAGCGCGATATCTTCAAGCGCGCACACGCCGACGTTGTGCATGACCAGATCGAAGAAAACGTAGACACCCGCCCGCACTTCGGTCACGCCATCCAGTTGCTCGGCGGCCAGCGCCGTGGGCGTCGACCCGACGCTCACCGCTGGGCACGGAATGCCTGCGTCGCGCAACCGTTGCGCCGCGCGCACGCAGCCGGCGCGTTCCTGCTCCGCCAGCGCGGCGAGCGCCTCCGGCGTATGAAGCTCATAGCTGGAACCGGCGTGAGTCATCACACCGCCCACCTTGACGCCGTTCTCGTGCAGAATCCGGCCGACTTCGAGCAGCGTGTCCTGTTCCGGCGTAATCCCCGAGCGGTGGCCATCCGTGTCCACCTCGATCCACACCTCAAAGGATTCGCCGTGCTGGTCCGCGAAGGCGGCGATGGCTGCTGCGGCGGTCGGATTGTCGGCCACCAGTTTCAGATCGCAACCCTGGCGGCGCAGCGCCAGTGCTCGCGGCAGCTTTGAAGGGGCGATGCTGACCGCGTAGAGAATATCGCTGACGCCGGCCGCGAAGAATGCTTCCGCCTCTTTGAGGGTCGAGACCGTGATGCCGCGCGCGCCGGCGGCGATCTGCGCACGGACAACGTCGATGCATTTGGTGGTCTTGACGTGCGGCCGGAATGCGACGCCCAGTGCGTTCATATGTCCCTGCATTCTCGCGATGTTCTTCTGCATCCGGGGGATGTCGATCAGCGCGGCAGGGGTGTCGATATGCTCGAGTTTCATGGTTTCACCGGGGAATGGAGTGGCTTTCGGTCTGGCCGAACTGGCCGAGCCATGGGACCAGCGAGTCGAGCGTGGGCGCCTCGATTTCGGGCGGCTGTGCTCCCGCCACCAGCGGCAGACCCACGCGGTTGTGCCAGTATGTCCTCAACCCGACCGCGGCTGTGCCGAACATGTCGTAGCTGGAACCGGCCACGAACGCGGCTTCATGGGCGTCTACACCCAGTTTGCCGAGCGCGAGCCGGTAAGGCAACGGGTCCGGCTTGTACATGCCGGCTTCTTCGGCGGTGACGATAGCGTTCCAGTGGATTGGGAAAATCCCGGCAGCCTGCGTACCGAGGCGGATGGAGCAGTTGGTGACAATTGCCAGTTTGCAATGCGGGCGGAGTGCGTGCAAGGCGTCGAGAGCGCCGCTCCATGGGGTAAGTTTCAGCCAGTCGACTTCGAGCGCAAGCGCGGCGGATTCAGGCAGTCCAACTTCGGCGGCCGCCTCACGCACCAATTGTTCGTACGCAATGTAGCGGCCGCAGCCGTAGGTCAGACGCAAATAGGCGGCGCGCCACGCACGGCCCAGCTGTTCGGACCCTGCGGCGTGATTCCATGACGTCCACGAATCGAGCAGGGCGGTCAGGAGGTCGAAGAGGACGGCCTTGGGGTAGGCGGTCGGAGTCGATATGGAGGTCATGATTTAACCGGCGAGGAACGGTGAGCCGATTATAAAGTTTCACTGCTCGCACGGAGTTCAGCCAAGGTAACTCTAAGATTCAGTTTGAGTGAATGTGCCATCCGCGACGTGACTCGTCACGTTTCGTGCGTTATCTTCTCCACGGCGGCAGCGGCCTGAATCTACCCTGTAGGTACTGCATGAAATGCCGCGTGCGAGCGGGCATTCCCGTTCGCTGATGCGTGAGCGCGATTACGTCGGCGTCTGGTGCTTTCCAGCCTTGCAGCAACCGCACGAGCCTTCCCTTCGCGATGTCTTCGGCTACGTCCCATTCGGAGCGCAGGATCACGCCACGGCCTTCGCAAGCCCACTGGCGGATCACATCGCCGTCGTTGCAGCTCAGATGCGGAGAAACGCGCACGCTGCGGCGTGTGCGGCCCTTGCTGAACTGCCACAGCGAGACGTCCTCGTTGTTCTCGCGCAGCACGATGCACGGCAGCTTGCTCAAGTCTTCCGGCGACTCCGGTTGACCAGTACGTTTGAGCAGCGCGGGCGCGGCGCAGACGAAGCGCGCATTCGGCGCAATCGCATAGCCGACCAGATTCGATACCGGCAAGTCGCCGATATGCACGACGATGTCGAAGCAGTCTATCGTGTCGGTCAACGGCTGGTCGGACAGTGTGAGCGCCACGTCGACATCCGGGTGTTGCTGCTGGAAGTCGGCGATGGCGGGCGCGAGGTGACGCCGGCCGAATCCCAGTGGCGCATTGACTTTCAGCGTGCCGACCAGGCCGCCCCGGCGTGTCTGCAGGTCTTCGAACAGCGAGTCGAACTGCTCGACCAGTTCGGCGCCGCGTTCGCATAGGAGCGCGCCTTCTTCCGTGAACTGCAAACGGCGCGCCGTGCGGGTCACCAGCTGCGTGTCCAGTTTCTTTTCGAGCTGCTGCAGGCGCTGGGTCACCGCCGAGGGCGACAGGCCCAGTTTTCGCGCCGCGGCGATCAGGCTGCCACTTTCGCGGATGGCCAGCAGAAACCGGATATCGGCCGAGTCGTTCATGGCAGAAGCTTTTGAGTTCGGGAGTCTGGCAGCTTAAAGCGTTTGGATGCGCTGTTCCAGTGCATCACAAGACGTTCTTGCAAGGTAAACTGATACGTCCGTAACGAAGCCGACAGCTTGAACGGCTAAAGTGTGCACTTGAACCAGGTGGGGCGGGCAGCACCCGCCTTCCGTCGAATCGTTGTTGCTTCCATTTGAAGAGAAGTCCCATGTCGTTGTCACGAGGAACGAGTCCGGGCGCCGCCGCGCAACAAAATGCCCTGAAACAGGGGGTATTCCTGCACACGGGCTGGCGCAGCGCAGGAACGTGGGTCTGGTCGCGTCTGCGTGCACTCGATTCCGTCACCGGATTCTATGAACCGTTCAGCAACGTGCTCGCCGATCTGAGCCTCGCCGACGTTTCTGCGTCCCGCCCTACATTAACTTCTGGACACCCGCCGCTCGCCGCGCCGTATTTCGAAGAGTATCGGCCGTTTCTCCAGGAGAGCGCACGCGGCGTAGCCGGATACAGGAAGCGCTTCGGCACCGACCGCTTTGCGCCTGCACCCGACGCGGAATTCCCCGCCTTGCAGGCCTATCTGGCCAACCTGTGGGAACGCACCGCTGAGCACGGCAGCGTACCCGTCTTCAAGTTTTGCCGTTCGTCGGGCCGGCTGCCGTGGCTCAAGCAAGCGTTCCCACAGATCATGCACGCAGCCGTGTTGCGCAATCCCGCTTCGCAGTTCGCCTCGGGGTGGCTGCTCAATCAGCAATGGAGCAATTCGTTTTTCGTGGCCGCGCCGTTTCGCGTGCTGGGTCTGAACCAGACGGAGCCGCTGGTCCGGCAGGCCATCGAAATCTGCGGCGTGAGCTTGCCGCCTGGCGTGCCCACCTCGGATGACGACTACGCCATGGCATGCGAGCAATACGCGCGCACGGCAGAAGGCAACAACGCGTATCGGGCGTTCGTCGCGCTATGGATTCTCTGTGCGCTGCGCATGGCCGACGGCGTCGATCTGATGATCGATATCGACCGGCTGGGACAGTCGCGTGAATATGCGGCCGGATTGCGCGCCGGCTTCGAAGCGCAGACCGGTCTGTCACCCGACTTCAGCAGCGCGCGTGATCTGGTCGAGGAAACCCGTCGCAGCGCGGCGCGCATGGCTGGGATCGACGGCAGGTCGATGCGAACCGTTCATTCCGCGGCGCTGAAATTCCTCAAAGCCCAGAACGGCGCGGACGCCGGCTTTATCGAGCTCGTCCGCGAAAAGATGGTGTTGGCCAATGAATTGACCGAGCAATGGCGCTGAGTTGAGCGTTTTTTCCTGGAGTTGCGCCAACCTCGTCGGCCAATACAGTTGCCTCGTGAAAAACAATACAGTGAGGCGCGGTTTTATTGTGCTGTATCGGGAATATGACCGGCGCCGTCGATACAGTTGGCGGATCAACCCTTGCGGCCTATCCCGAACACGAGGAACGAAATGAATGCAGTGAACGAACAAGCGAAGTTGTCGGTGCAACAGTTGGGGCATTACATCAGCGGCGCACCGGCTGCGTCGACCAGCGGCCGCTTCAAGGACGTGTTCAATCCCGCCACGGGCCAGGTGACCGGCTCGGTCGCTTTGGCATCGGTCGAGGAAGTGGACGCGGCGGTCAAGGCCGCCAAGGCTGCCTTTCCCGCTTGGAGCGAAACCGCGCCGATCAAGCGTGCCCGCATTCTGTTCAAGTTCAAGGAACTGCTGAACAAGCATCACGACGAACTGGCGATGCTGATTACCCGCGAACACGGCAAGGTGTTCACGGACGCGCAAGGTGAGGTGGTGCGCGGCATCGAAGTGGTCGAGTTCGCTTGCGGCATTCCGAATCTGCTGAAGACCGATTTCACCGACCAGATCGGCGGCGGCATCGACAACTGGAATCTGCGTCAGGCGCTGGGCGTAGTGGCGGGGATCACGCCCTTCAATTTCCCGGTGATGGTGCCGATGTGGATGTTCCCGGTTGCGCTTGCCTGCGGCAACACGTTCGTGCTGAAGCCGTCGGAGCGCGACCCGTCGGCTTCGTTGCGCATTGCCGAACTGCTGAAGGAAGCCGGTTTGCCTGATGGCGTGTTCAACGTTGTCAACGGCGACAAGGTAGCCGTGGATGCGCTGATTGAACACCCGGACGTCGCGGCGCTGTCGTTTGTCGGGTCCACGCCGATCGCCGAATATATCTATACGGAAGCATCGAAGCGCGGCAAGCGCGTGCAGGCGCTCGGCGGCGCGAAGAATCATCTGGTGGTGATGCCGGACGCCGATCTGGACCAGGCGGTGGACGCCCTGATCGGTGCTGCCTACGGTTCGGCAGGCGAGCGCTGCATGGCGATCTCGGTCGCGGTGGCGGTGGGCAATGTCGCCGATGAACTGATCGAGCGTCTCGTGCCGCGCGTGAAGTCTCTGGTGATCAAGAACGGCGAGAACCTCGACGCCGAAATGGGTCCGCTGGTTACCGCTGAACATAAGGCCAAGGTGGCCGGCTATATCGACTCGGGCGTGGCGGAAGGCGCGAAGCTTATCGTCGATGGCCGCGCGCATCCGGTCACGAATGCGGACGGCTTCTTCATCGGCGGTACGCTGTTCGACCAGGTCGGTACCGAGATGAAAATCTACAAGGAAGAAATCTTCGGCCCGGTGCTGGCGGTGGTGCGCGTGCCCGATTTCGCGAGCGCGGTCGAGTTGATCAATGCACATGAATTCGGCAACGGCGTGTCGCTCTTCACGTCGGATGGCGGCGTGGCGCGTGCGTTCGGCCGGCAGATTCAGGTGGGCATGGTCGGCATCAATGTGCCGATTCCGGTGCCGATGGCATGGCACTCGTTCGGCGGCTGGAAGCGTTCGCTGTTCGGCGATCACCACGCGTATGGCGAAGAAGGCGTGCGTTTCTACACACGCTACAAGAGCATCATGCAGCGCTGGCCGGATAGCATCGCGAAGGGTGCTGAGTTCACGATGCCGGTGGCGAAGTAAGCAATAGAACTGTATTGCCGTAGTCAAAAAAGCCGCGCCTGATTTCAGGCGCGGCTTTTTTAATGAATCAGCAACATGCACGCAGCACGCAGTGACAAGCAATCAAGCCTGGTTCAAATACCAGCGCCAGTCCTGTTCACCGACTTCGCCCATGAACTGCCGATACTCGGCGCGCTTGATCGCGAGGAACACCTTAAGGAATTTTGCGCCGAATACGTCCTTCGCCCAGTCTGACTGTTCTAGCGCGTTCAAGGCGCTCAACCAGTCGGTCGGCAGCAGCGTGGTGGCTTGCGCATAACCGTTGCCTTCGATTGGCGCGCCCGGGTCGAGGCATTCACGAATGCCGTGGTGAGAGGCCGCAAGAATGGCCGCGGCAGCGAGATACGGATTCGCATCGGCGCCGCACACGCGATGCTCGACGTGCCGGCTCGGCGCCGGTCCGCCCGGCACGCGCAGGCTGACTGTGCGGTTATCGACGCCCCATGTCGGCGTGCACGGCGCATAGCTGTTTGCCTGGAAGCGGCGATACGAGTTCGCGTTCGGGCAGAACATCAGCATCGAATCGAGCAGGCCGTGCAACATGCCTCCCACCGCCTGGCGCAGCAGTGGCGTGCCGGCTTTGTCTTCGGAGGCGAAGAGGTTGTCGCCGGCTTCATTGGCGAGGCTCACGTGCATGTGCATGCCCGAACCGGCGATGTCGGCGAACGGCTTGGCCATGAAACATGCGCTCATGCCGTGCGCGTTCGCGACTCCCTTGACGATGCGCTTGTAGCGCACGGCATGATCCATCGCTTCGAGCGCGGGGCCGTGTTCGAGTGTGATCTCCACCTGGCCCGGTGCGTATTCGGAAATCGCGGTGCGTACCGGTATGTTCTGTTCGCGGCAGGCATCGTAGAGATCCCTCAGGAACGGCTCGATCTGTTCGAGTTCGCGCAGGCCATACACCTGGGTTGTTCGCGGACGGCGGCCGTCGGTATCGAGCGCGGGCTGCGGACGACCCTGTGCATCGAGTTTTGCATCCAGCAGATAGAACTCGAGTTCGCACGCCATCACCGGAAAGAAACCCTCCGCTTGTAGATCATCGACGATGCGCGCAAGCAGTTGCCGCGGATCGGCGACGCCGGCGGGCAGGCCTTCTTCGGGATGCATCTGAACCTGCACGGCGGCGGTCGGCATCTTGCGCCACGGCAGGCGCACGAGGCTGCCCGGCAGCGGATAGGCGCGGCAGTCGATATCGCCCACGTCCCAGACGAGGCCGCTGTCCTCGGTGTCGTCGCCGTTGATGGTCAGATTCATGATCGCGCTCGGCAGCGGCCGTCCGCTGCGATACACGGCGAGTAGTTCTTCACGATGAAGCAGCTTGCCGCGCGGCACGCCGGCGGCGTCGACGATAAAGAGTTCGATCAGATCGATATCGGGATTCTGTTCGAGGAAACTCAGCGCTTCCTGTTCGTGGGCGAATTGCATGTCGGTTCTCTCTGCGCATTGGCGCGTGCCTCGTCCTCCGCATCAGGCGCGCGGAGCGACGAAAAAATCGGAAGAGCCGCGGATGGCGGCGTCGGATTCAGCTCAGACGAGCGGATGCAGAGAGAACAACGGGGGACGTGCGTGACGGCAATGCCAGATTGCCCAGAAAGCGAGAATCACGTTCAGCAGGGGATTGAGGCGCGTCGTGGCGAGGCGCGCGTGCGCGCACGCCGGATCGGCGTGGCAACTGCGGCTGGATGACCATGCGGCGGGCTTCATGATGCACACGAGTATAGCTGTGGGCAGGGCGCGTTGCTCGACGAAATAACGGGGCGCTCCGCTGCTTCGACGCGTTCCGCGCAGCACCCCTCAAACCCCAGCCGACGTATCCTCTTCGGCTTCATGCAACACGGCATTCTGTACTGCCGTGACGGGACTGACATAAGGCGGCGCCTGGCGCGGATCATCGATGCTGTAGCGCAAACGCCCAGCCTCGACATACACGCGCAACTGACGATACTTGACCAGATACATCAAGCCGACGACCGCCGCGGCGAAGCCCGATGCAGCGCCGACGCCGAGCGCCCAACGCGGACCGAAGCGATCCGCGACCCAACCCACCACCGGCGCGCCGAGCGGCGTGCCGCCCAGGGCGATGGCCAGCAGGATCGCGATGACCCGGCCACGCATGGCCGGCTCGGTGGAGATTTGCACGAGGCTGTTCGTCGACGTGTTGAACGTCTGTGTCGCCACGCCAACCACGACGAGCGCCAGGCCGAACAAGACGTAGTTCGGCATGAGCGAGGCGATCGTGCAGCCCACGCCGAAAACGGCCGCTGCGCCGAGCAGAAGAGCCATGCGAGGCTTCGCTCTGCGTGCGGAGAGCAGCGCACCGGTTACCGAACCGATCGCCATGGTCGAGCTCAGCACGCCGTATTGACTCGCGCCCGCATGAAAAGCGGTGACCGACATGGTCGAGATGAAGATCGGGAAGTTCAGCCCGAACGTCCCGATCAGAAACATCATCAACAGCGCGGCTTTCAGATCGGGACGGCGCCACACATACTTGAAGCCTTCCACGAAGCTGCCGCGCGTGCGTGTTGCGCGTGGTTTCACATTCAGTTCGCTGATGCGCAGCATGCGCAGCGAACCGAGCACGGCGACGAAGGAGAGCCCGTTGATCAGAAACACCCAGCCCGTGCCCACTGAGGCGATCAATAGCCCTGCGACGGCAGGCCCGATCATTCGCGCTGCGTTGAACGAGGTGGAGTTCAGCGCGACCGCGTTCGACAGATCGGCTTCTCCCACCAGATCGGAGACAAAGGTTTGACGCGCCGGCGAATCGAACGCGGTGACACAGCCGAGCAAGCCCGCAAACACATAGACCTGCCATAACTGCACGAGGCCGGTCACGGTGAGAATCCCGAGGCATAACGCCAACGTGCCCATCGCCCCCTGGGTGGCGAACAGCAGCTTGCGCCGATCGAAATGATCGGCCGCATAGCCGGTTAGGGGCAGTAGGAGCATTTGCGGCCCGAACTGCAGCGACATCACAATGCCCACGGAGGTGGCATTGTGATGCGTGAGTTCAGTGAGCACGAGCCAGTCCTGTGCCGTGCGCTGCATCCATGTCCCGACGTTGGAGACGATCGCACCGCTGGCCCAGACCCGGTAGTTGAACGTACGCAGCGAACGAAATGTGCCGCTCACCGGGACATCCCCGAGTGGACGATTCGCCGCGCCGCACGGCGGTTCAGACGCATGATCATGCGCGCGATGTCTCAAGAAGATCGAGGACGTCCTGCGTCGTACCGGTTTCGCCGAGGCGCGGGAAGATTCGCGTGATGCTGTTGGTGTGCACGTCCGGGTTCATGTCCGTCATCGCGTCTACCGCGAACGTGACGTTGAAGCCGAGTTCCTGGGCGAAACGCGCGGTTGACTCGACGCCGATGCTGGTGGCAACGCCGACCAATACCACCTGCGTGACGCCTTGTTTGCGCAGATACGCTTCGAGGTCGGTGTTCGTGAACGCGCCCCAGGTGCGCTTGGTCACCAGATGATCCGACGGCTGCTGATTCAGTTCGGGAACGAGGTCCGCAAAGCCGGCGGGGAAGTCGCCGGCAGGACGCGACTGTTCCGCGCGGCCGGGCGCGCCACCTGCCACGTTGACGAGCACCACCGGCAGACCGTGGCGGCGAAATGCATCGATCAGACCAACGGAGCGCTTGACAACCTCTGCGGTGGGATGGGCAGTAGGCAGCGCGACGATACCTTGCTGCAAATCGATGACGACCAATGCGGTCATTGCGTCGAGCGTAGTGAGGGCCATGGTGTTTTCCTGAGAGTTACGAATCGATGAGGCGTTTGAGCAAGTCGACGCCAATCGCGAGTTGTTTCTGTTCGGCGGCGGAGAAGCGGGTCTGGATCGTACGGAATAGCCAGTCTTCGCGCGCCGCGCGGCTTGCCTTGATTTTCTTGCGGAAGGCGGGCGTGAGGGAGAGGACGGTTTGCCGCCCGTCGTTCGGGTCGGGTGCGCCGCTCACGAGTCCGGCTGCTTTCAGAACTGAAAGCGTCTCGCCCATGGATTGCGGCCGCATCCCCTGGATGCGCGCGAGCGCGGTGACCGTTGCCGGACCTTCGCGTTCGAGCAGACTGAGAACCTGCACCTGCGACGGCGTGAAATCGCCCACATGTGCTTCTTCGCGCAACCGGCGGCGTAACTTACCGACCAGTACGCGCAGATCTTCCGCCGTTGCATGCAACGCGTCGGGATCGGAGAGGGGCCGTGTGGGCTGAGTGTCGTTGCTGGACATACCGGCAGATGTGAAGGTTACCTACGAAGGTTACCTTCGTATCTGCCGGGAGTCAAGTTGACTGGATTGACAGCGGAATGCAAGGTGAGCCACGCATTCCGTGTTGGGCTTGAGTAATCGGGTTGGCGCGCGGCGACGCGCCGTTTAGAACTTATGGCGAAGCGCCACGCGGGCCACGACCTGATTCTGCGTCGACGAGGGAGACTGCGTGCCTGGGACGAATGCGTCGTCGAGAATCGAGTTGGTCGAACTGCCTGCGACCTTCTGATACTCGCCTTGAACGTAGACGTCCGTGCGTTTGGACAGGTTGTAATCCGCCATCAGTCCAACGGAGTGGATTTTGGGCTTCACGCTGCCAGTGGATGCGTCGTATGTCTCCATCGTGTAGACATACTGCGCGCCGACAAAGAACGCGGGTGTGATCTGGTATTTGCCGTTCACTTCGAAGTTCTGGTATTTGAGCGTGTTCAGCAGGACGCCGTTCGCGGCAAGCGGGATGCCGATATACCCGTTACCGGTGGGGTCCTTGTAGTTCGAGTTGGTATACGCGAAGCCGACCGTCGCAGAGCCGAACGTGTAATTGATCCCGCCGCCGAACACGCGCATGCGTCCGGCGATGAAGCTTGCATCGTTGGCGGTAATTGCCCCGTTCGAACCCACGCCGGGATTATTCGCCTGCAAATAGGCCGCCGCGACCAGCAGCCCGCCATTTGCGTATTGAGCGCCGAAGCTGTACTGACGATTGTTGGCGAAATTCGTATCGTTGCTGAAGCTATACGTGCCACCGAACTGGAACCCCGAGAAATCCGGGCTGGCGTACTTGATGGTGTTATCGACACGAAACGAGTTATCGGTATTGTCGTTGTCGTACGGGTGCGCAAACAGATAGCCGGCCCAATTGCCGTTGGCGGTAGTTTGCGCGAGGTAATCGACGACCGAATCGTATTGACGGCCAAGCGTAACGGAGCCGAAGCGATCGCTGCTCAGCCCCACATAGGCTTGCCGCCCGAACATCCGACCGCCCTGATTGAGCCGCCCGGAATTCAGATCGAAGCCATTTTCGAGTTGAAAGATTGCTTTGAGGCCACCACCGAGATCTTCCGAGCCTTTCAGGCCCCAGCGACTGCCTTGAGCGTAACCGCTGGCGAGTTCCACGACGCTACCGTGCCCGACGTTATTCGTATAGTCGATCCCTTCATCGATGACCCCATACAGCGTCACGCTGCTCTGCGCGAAGGCGGGGGAGGTGACGACGCCGACCAGGGCGACGGCGAGGACATTCTTTTTCATAAGATCTCCGGAATGGTTTGGCAAGTGGCCGACGCATGATTTTCCGGACAATACTTTTTGCAAAGCGAGGAATTCTGATGGCACCAATCGGAAACCCCGATGGAGCAATCACAGGAGAGATGACAACCCAACCGCAAACCCTTTGCGATCCGAATTAATCGGTTGAAGAGCGCGCGAACAACACGCGAGGGAAGCCAGAGCAAGACGAGATAGGCACGACCGAACGAGACGCAGGGCGAAGGACCAAGGACCAAGGACCAAGGACCAAGGACCAAGGACGAAGCGAGAAGGGTGACAAACCAGACGGTGTTAAGAACAACGCTTCGGCGCGCGCAGCGCCGCCGGAAGAATGACGCCCTTGTCACAAGAGCATGTAGTGGCACGAACACAGATTCCAGTCGCACCACTACCGTGAGCGAGCTGCGGGACCCGCTTAGCAGGGGCATCTAGCCGCTTTCTTTGCTTACTTTCTTTGCGGCGGCAAAGAAAGTAAGTGCCGCCCCGCACAGGGGCAACGCTAATAGACCACTAACAATGCAAGGAAAGGCACCAAAGCCAGAACAAGGAAAGGCCAAAACCCTAAGAACACTGACAGCAAGCGCCGCGCAGGCAACAAACCAGCAAAAGCTAGGCAGCAACCCCCACAACAACATTGCGCCTCTCCTCCACCATCTCCTCAATCAACCCGGCGAGCACATCCACCGCCGGATCCCGATTAACAGAAGCCCGATGCAACTCCAGATCAGCCGGAGGCAAAGCAGGCAACCCATCCTGAGCCCCCAAAACCCGCCAGTTATCCGGCAAAGTACACCGATCAATAATCGTAACAGCCGCCCCATGATTAACAGCAACCTTAATCCCAGTAGGACTCTGACTGGTATAAACGACCTGATACTGCCGCTCAAGCGCGGCAAGCGCTTCAAGCCCCCGCTGCCGATAACAACAAGTCTCAGGAAACAAAGCCAACGGCACAGGAACCTCAGGCTCCAGAACAAAATCCCGATGCGCCGCCCACACCACCTCTTCACGCCCGAGATGCCGCCCACTGGTCTGCGACCCATGCCGCACCACTAGCGCCAGATCCAGCTCCCCGGCCTGCAACCGTTCCAGCAACTCCAACGACATCCGGCAATGAATATGCGGCCGCGCGCCCGGCCTCAGCGCATAAAACTTCTTGAGCAACTCAGGCAGCCATAACTCCGCATAGTCCTCGGGCAGCCCAAACCGGATCACCCCATCACTATTACTCCGGTTCAGCGCGGCAATCGCCTCGTTCTGCACCTGAATAATCCGTCGGGCGTGAATCAAAAAATTCTCGCCATCGCGCGACAAAGCCAACCGCCGGCTGTTACGCAGAAACATGTGCGTTTCCAACCGGTCCTCCAGCGTGCGGATTCGCAGACTGATGGTCGACTGTGTGCGGTGCAGCAATTTGGCCGCCGCGGTAAACCCGCCGCTATCGACCACGGCAACGAACGCCCGCACCAGTTCGGGGTCCAGAGAACTCAGTTTCGACCAATCGGGTCCGCTGATGGAAGCCATCGGAATTACTCGCTTTCCAAAGAAATTTGGCGATCAAAACATGGGGGCGTCAGTGAGGTGATTGTTGTCGAAAACAATTCGCGTCACAAATCAGTCTGAACCCCTAATCTGGAGTCCCGCCGTGTCAGTCCTTCCTCTTGCCGATGCCGAATGCAACGATTTGAGCGACATCGTCGATACCGGGCGCTATCCGTTGCACGATCCGGACCATCCCCGTATGCGCGAGCTGATCGCAAGCTGCCGCGCCCACCTGGCGGGCAACGGCAGCGCGGTGCTGCACGGTTTTCTGCGGCCCGAGGCGCTCGTCCAGGCGCGGGCCGAAGGTGTCGCGCTGGCGGCCAAGACCTACTTTTCGACTCGTAAGGTCAACGCCTACTTCACGGCGGACGACCCGTCGCTGCCCGCCGACGATCCGCGCCGCGTCTTCATGGACCGCACCAGCGGCTTCGTCACCCGCGATGTGATTCCCGCCGACGCGATCGTGCATCGCATCTATGTGGCCCAGGCGATGAAGCGTTTCGTCGCGGCCTGCCTCGGCGAAACGCGTGTCTGGGAATACGCGGACCCTTATGCCGGGCTGGTTCAGAACGTCATGCCGCCGGGCACCGAACAGCCGTGGCACTACGATACCAACGAATTCATCGTCTCGATGATGACGCAACAGCCGGAAGCGGGTGGCGATTTCGAGTATTGCCCGAATATCCGTTCTCCCCAAGGCGAGAACTATGGCGACGTCGGCAGCGTGGTGCGCGGCGAGACTCGTGCGCCGATCAATGTGATCACGTTGCAGCCCGGCGATCTGCAACTGTTCAAAGGACGTTTTTCATTGCACCGCGTCACCAAGGTGCAGGGCGGCATCGACCGGCATACCGCGATCTTCGCGTACTCGCAGAAGCCCGGTGTGATCGGCAGGCTCGAACGCACGCGTCAACTGTATGGACGAGTTTCCGAAATGCATCTGGAAGCTGAACAGCGGCTTGTGCGCGCGGACGACCTCGTCGATTGAAGCTGTTTTTATAAAACTACCCCACATCCCCTTCAAAAACATGACGATTATTCGCCCGACTCACCGCCCGGAAGATTGCGAACCCACTGCGGAGGAAATCGCGCAGATCCAGCGTGACCGGCTTGCCGCCGTGCGCCGTGAACTGAAAAAGCGCGATTTGACCGCCGCGATCCTGTTCGACCCCACGCATATGCGCTACGCGACCGGCTCGCGCAACATGCAGGTCTATTCGATGCGCAATCCGGCGCGCTATCTGTTCGTACCGGCCGAAGGCAAGGTCGTGCTGTTCGAATACGCCGGCTGCGATTTTCTCGCGGACGGACTCGACACGGTCGATGAAGTACGACCCGCTACCGCGATTTCCTATTACTTCTGCGACGACATGCTGGGCCGCGTCACCGAACGCTGGGCCGACGAAATCGACGAACTGGTCAAGCAGAGCGGCGGCGGCAAACGCATCGCCATCGAGAGCGCGACGTCGGCGGCGGCTTTTGCGTTGCAAGCGCGCGGCTATCAGATCAGCGACGCGCAGGAACCGCTCGAACGGGCCCGCTCGATCAAAGTGCCGAACGAGATCAAGATGATCCGCTCATCTTTGCGCGCCGCCGAAGAGGGCGTGCGTAAGCTGGAGGCCGCTCTCGTGCCAGGCATCAGCGAAAACGAACTCTGGTCGCATCTGCACAAGCACATCATCGAAACGGACGGCGACTACGTGGAAACACGTTTGATCAGCTCGGGTCCGCGCACCAATCCGTGGTTCCAGGAAAGCAGCCCGCGCAAGATCCAGACAGGCGAGCTCGTTGGCCTCGATACGGATGTCGTGGGGCGCTTCGGCTATTACGCGGACTTCTCGCGCACCTTCCTGTGCGGCGACGCTCCCGCTACGACAGCACAGAAAACGCTCTACAGACTCGCCTACGAACAGGTGCATTCGAATATGGAGAACGTGCGCGCCGGCACGACGTTTCAGGAGTTCATTGCGAAGGCCTGGAAGATTCCCGGCCCTTATCAGGCGCGCCGCTATTTCGCGCTTGCGCATGGCGTCGGCATGACCGGTGAGTATCCGTACATCGTCCATCGCGAGGACAACGACGCCAAGGGCTATGACGGCGTGATCGAGCCCGGCATGACGCTGTGCATCGAAAGCTATATCGGCCATGAAGATGGCGGCGAAGGCGTCAAGCTGGAAGAGCAGGTGTATGTGCGCGATGACGGCCGCGTGGAACTGCTGTCCGACTATCCGTTCGAGAAGCGCCTGCTCGCCTGAGCGCATGGCGTGTCCTCATCGGCATGTGAGGCAAGGGTCAAGGCCCTCGCACATGCCGGCTCATTGCAATTCAACGTTCCAAGGGTGATCGACGATGCAATTCAGACAACTTCGGACGGTGCTGTGCGCCGCCGCCATGGCTTTGACCGGCGTCACCGCGCACGCTGCGGATAGCTGGTGCGCGCAGGGCAAGACGGTGCATTTCGCCGGCATTACGTGGGAAAGCGGCTCCTTTGCGACCGAAGTGCTGCGGCAGATTCTGGAGAAGGGTTACGGCTGCAAGACCGATGTCGTGCCCGGCAGCACGGCAGCCACCGAAACTGCGCTCGCGCACAACGACGTGCAGGTATGGGCCGAACAATGGACCGGGCGCAGCGAGATCACCGCGAAGGCTGTGGCATCGGGCAGCGTCAAGCTGGTGGGCGACACCTTGCCGGGCGGTACGAAGGAAGGCTGGTTCGTGCCGGAATACGTGGTGAAGGGCGATCCCAAACGTGGCATCAAGCCGCTCGCAGCAGGTCTTGTTTCAGTGACTGACCTGCCGAAGTACAAAAGCGTATTCGCCGACGACGAGGAACCGGACAAGGGCCGCTTTCTAAACTGCCCGACGGGCTGGGATTGCGAACGGGTCAACACGCGCTTGCTGAAGGTGCTGAATCTCGATGCGAGCTACACCAACTTCCACCCAGGCACAGGCGCGGCGCTCGATGCCGCGATCGCTTCCGCGTACCAGCGTGGCGCGCCGATCGTGTTCTATTACTGGGGCCCAGCCGCGTTGATGGCGAAGTATAAGTTCGTCGAATTGAAGATGCCTGCCTATAACGACGCGTGCTGGAAGACCTTGCGCGACGAAAGCAGTACCTCGCAATGCGCTTCCTCGTACATGGTCTCGCATGTCACGGTAGGCGTATCCACGCCGTTCTACGACGCTGACCCGCAGCTCGTGTCGATGCTCGGCAAGGTCAAGTTTCCGATGGACTTCCTGAACAGCACGATCCTCGAGATGAGCACGAAGAAACTCGACGGCTCGGTCATGGCCACGCAATTCCTGCGCGAGCATCCGGAGATGTGGAAGCAATGGGTGCCTGCCGACGTCGCCTCGAAAGTGCAGGCCGGACTCGCTGGCGCCTGACAGGCGGTAACGTCAGGCGGATTTCGACGGCACGAGGTCTTGCGGCTTCGTGCCGGACTGCAGGTGTTGTACGGCCTGTGGTGTACGTGTTGTGGAGGAGGGGTCATGCATTCGTTTTTTCTGCATCTTTCGATTGCCGACTGGGTGAACGACGCCGTGCAATCGTTCGTTACCCGCTACGGTGACAGCTTTCACCAGTTCAGCATTGCACTCCTGCGCTACGTGCTCGTCCCGCTCGAAGGCGCATTGCGCGCGTTACCGCCGTGGCTAATTCTGCTGGCAGTCGGCGCGGTGACGTGGAATGCAACGCGGCGCCTGAGCGTTGCCGGCTTCTTCATGCTGCTGCTCTATGCGATCGGTTGTTTCGGCCTCTGGGAAAAGCTGATGCAGACCCTCGCGTTGATGCTGGTGGCGACGGTGCTGTCGGTCTCGCTAGGTGTGCCGCTCGGCATTCTCACCTCGCGCAGCGCATGGCTGCGGCGCGTGCTGTTGCCCACGCTCGACGTCATGCAAACGCTGCCCAGCTTCGTCTATCTGATTCCGGTGCTGATGCTGTTCGGCCTCGGCAAGGTGCCGGCGATCCTTGCCACCATCATCTATGCGCTGCCACCGCTGATTCGCCTGACCGATCTCGGCATCCGCCATGTGGACAGCGAGGTGGTGGAGGCGGCGCGCGCCTTCGGCACGACGCGCTGGCAATTGCTGGTGAACGTGCAGATGCCGCTGGCGCGGCCCAGCATCATGGCCGGCATCAACCAGACGACGATGATGGCGCTCTCCATGGTGGTGATCGCCTCGATGATCGGTTCGCGCGGCCTCGGCGAAGATGTGCTCGCCGGCATTCAGACCCTCGACGTGGGCAAGGGGACGCAGGCGGGTGTTGCCATCGTGATCCTCGCAATCGTGATCGACCGCATCAGCCAGGGCTATGGACAGGACCGCCGTGCGCGACGGGTATTAGCGCAGCGCAGAAAGGCCCGGGCGGCTTCGCGCATTCCTTATCGTGTGGGCAGCGCGAATACGGACGAAACATCGGCGGCTGATGGCGGGCTCGAAACCCGCACGGCCAAATGACTGGAAAAAGCGAGGAGAGCGACATGGCAGCGATTGAAGTCAACCACGTGTACAAGCTTTTCGGTCCGCCGGCCAGTCATGCGCGCGTGCTCGACCTGTTGCGAAGCGGCAAGGGCAAAGCCGATGTGCTGGCACAGACCGGATGCAATGTCGGCTTGAACGACGTCAGCCTGAATATCGGCGCGGGCGAAATCTTCGTGATCATGGGGCTGTCCGGTTCCGGGAAGTCGACCCTGGTGCGCCATTTCAACCGGCTGATCGAGCCGACCGCGGGCGAGATCGTGATCGACGGTTCAGACGTCATCAAGCTCGGCGCGCAGGGCCTGCGTGACCTGCGCCGCTATAAGGTCAGCATGGTGTTCCAGAATTTCGGACTGTTGCCGCATCAGACCGTGCTCGACAATACGGCGTATGCATTGCGTGTGCGTGGCGAACGCAAGACCGAAGCCAATGAGAAAGCCCGTGTCTGGCTCGGCAAGGTGGGCCTGAACGGCTACGACGAACACTATCCGGACGAGTTATCCGGTGGCATGCGTCAGCGGGTCGGCTTGGCCCGTGCGCTTGCCGCGGATACGGACGTCCTGCTGATGGACGAAGCATTCTCCGCGCTCGACCCGCTGATTCGCACGGAAATGCAGGACCAGTTGCTGCAACTGCAGGCGACGCTAAAGAAGACCATCGTATTTATCACGCACGATCTCGACGAAGCGCTGCGGATCGGCAATCGCATCGCGATTCTGCGCGACGGCAAACTCGTGCAGGAAGGGACGCCCAACGAGATCCTGACGCGCCCCGCGGATGACTACGTGAGGCGTTTTGTCGAGCGCCGCTCGGATCGCGGCGCAGTCAGCCATTGATACAGTGCTTGTATGCGCGGGGTGCTGCGCCCGATTTTACGGTGCAATCTCCGGAATGTCGGGCAAGCCATCTTTGGGCCCGAGTATGTCATCGACCGCGAGGCTTTGGCAGTCGGGTGCCGAAGCCGCCGTTGCTGCAACGGTCTCGATTCCAGCATAAATTCCTGTGTCAGCGAAGTGAGTTGTTTCCGCCTGCATGGCGACGCTGCAACCTTGCGACTCGAGCAGTGAGGTCGAGTTACTCGCGCGGCATTCCTTGTGCAAGCTGTCGGCCCAGCTTGCAAGGCCGAGGAGCTCACTCCGCTCTTTCGGATTCCGGACCAGTTCGGCGTACCTGGCATAGGCGAGCCCCGCGCGTGTCGGATCCATCTTGATGGCGCTCAAGTATTCGCGGCGCGCGCCGCTGTCATCGTTGAGCAGCTTGAGCGACTCCGCCAGATTGACGTGCGCTTCCTGATAGTCCGGTTTCAGATAAACGGCGATATGGAAATCGTCGCGCGCATTTTGCAGGTCGGACTCCGCTTCGGCGGAATGGCGGTCAGGTGCTTGCCTCGCCAGTGCCAGCCAGGCGCGGCCAATTGCATTGAACGCCGCCTCCCGTGACGAATGCAAGGCAATGGATCGTTCGAACGCGCCGATCGCCTGTTTGTGGCAACCGAGCTCGCTGAGTGCGACGCCCCAGTTATAGAAGCTCCAGGACGACGGGTATTCGGTGGATAGTCGGCTGACCGCGTTGACTTCGCCCTTGTAATCGTGGTTCGCCTCGTTGATCTTCGAGAGTCCGAGGAGGGCCCATTTGTAGTTCGGCTGTTCGTCTCCGGCGTTGACGATGCTCGAAAATATCCGCTCAGGCTCGGAAAAATCGCAGGCTTTCTTGTCATCGTAGCAGCGCGTCTGGGCTTCGGCCGACTGGTACGAGGCGTAGATATAAGGACTGTGCTTCTTCAGCACATCAATGGCGACTTTGGGGAGTTTTTTCTTCAGATCGGCGATTGCGCTTTCGTCCGTGTCGAAATTATAAACGTGGCCGCGTTCCACCAGGACCAGGTGCAGAGTGCAGAGGTCTTTGGCGCAGGTTACGCTGCCTGAGATGGTCGAAACCGGAAGCGGCAGCGCCTCGCGCACGTATTGCAGGATCGTCTTTGCGGAAATGGAGGTGCCGGGCACCGAGAAGTCCGGCATGTCGGAATCGAGCCTGATTTCTTCTTTGGCGGAGGCGGGTATCACGTCTGCTGCGCGCTCTTCGAGGGCGATCAGTTGGCCCGCGACGAGTGACTGGACCACTTCGCTGGAGTAGCCGATTTTGGCGATATCCTCGGGAACAGAGATATTTTCGATGACGGTCTCGCGTGCGGATAGCAGTTTCCATAGCACGGCGCCAGCAAGACATGCGCCGATCAGAAGCAGCAGGTTCAGTGAAACCATGCGCAGGTTGGACGTGAAGGTTGCGAGCTTCGCAAGACGGTCTTCGTGCGGGGTGCCCGTTTCCTTGGGCGTCGGCCCTGGCTTCTGCCTGGGTTTCTGTTCCGGCTCGGGTCCGGATCCCGGGTGCGACTGATGGGTTGGCTTGACCGCTCTCAGATGCGGCGGCCGATCAGCTCCGCGATGATGTCTCGGTGCGTGCATGTTGCCTCCCCTCGGTGAGCCGGCTTCAACAAAACGAAGCTGCGAGGCGAGGATTTAACAATTGAGCGGTCTACGTGACCTGACGCTTTTAATCAGGTTCGACTGTCTCACGCACGATGCCGAAGTGCGTCTTGAGTCCATCCCAGCCGAGCGCCGTGACGGCCACCGATCGCGTGGCGGAAGATTTGCGCACCCAGCCCCATGCAAGAAAGGCATCCATCAGCCGGGCGCCTAACGGCCCCGCGACGTGAAACTGCCGCTCGGTCCAATCGAGACATTGGCGGGCCAGTTCCGTTTGGCCGATCGGCAGCTCGCCGATATCGATGCCGAGCTGCTGCAGCCACGCGTGGCCGGATGTGGTGAGCGCGTAGCGGCGCTCGCTCCCCTCGACGATGAAACCCCGCGTGAGCATGCTTTGCGTCACCGCGATGCTGATCTGACCCGCCAGATGGTCATAGCAGCAGCGCGCGAAACGCAGCGCCCGCGCCGAGCGATTCGGCGTATTGCGCCAGGCCGGGGTGACCGGGCCAACCGACGCTAGGCTTTCAAGCACGTGCGAAACGTGCGCGCCGGCGAGCCGGTAATAGCGATGCCGGCCCTTGCTTTCCACGCTCAGCAAGCCGCCGTCGAGCAGCTTGGCGAGGTGCGAGCTGGCGGTCTGAGCGGTCACGCCCGCCGCGGCTGCAAGCGCACCGGCCGACATGGTGCTGCCGTCGGCAAGCGTGATCAGCATCACCGAGCGAACCGGTTCGGCGATCAGGTGTGCAACGCTCGAAATATTGTGCTGGCCCATGTATGTGCAATGTCCGTCATTGATGCGTGAGCGGCGCCTGCCCGCAGGCGAAAAGTTGTCCGCACGCACACTTCGATACAGCCCGAAGCATTCTCTGTGCGGGCCGCCGTATAGTCAACGGCGAAGCAGAAAATAGGGGCTGAAACTCTTGAACGATGAACGTGAATATCAGAAGCGGGTATTGATCGCGACGAGCCTCAGCTACGTCATTGTCATCCTGGATACGTCGATCGTAAACGTCGCGCTTGAGCCGGTTGCGGCCAGTCTGGGCTCGGATATTGCCGGGCTGCAGTGGGTGGTCAACGCTTACACGCTGACGTTTGCCAGCCTGCTGTTGAGCGGCGGCGCGCTAGGCGACCGGATCGGCGCGAAAACGGTCTATCTCGCCGGACTGCTGGTCTTCGCTTGCGCATCGGCGTTATGTGGATTGGCGCCGGATTTGCAGATTCTGGTGGTTGCGCGGGTATTGCAAGGTGTCGGCGCGGCATTATTGGTGCCGTGTTCGCTGACCCTGATCAATCATGCCTTTCCGGTTGCCCGGCAGCGCGCGAGCGCGATCGGCGTATTGGCCGGATGCGGCGGTATCGCGATGGCGGCGGGGCCTCTCGCCGGTGGTCTGCTAACTCATCTGCTCGGCTGGCGCAGTATTTTTCTGGTGAACGTGCCGATCGCGCTGATCGGCGCGTGGCTGACCACGCGCATCGGTGCGGTGCGGCCGGCCAGCTCGGACAGGTCGATGGATGTCGCCGGGCAACTGCTTGCCGTTGTTGCGCTTGGCGCGTCGGTAGCCGTGCTGATCGAGGGGGCGAAGCTCGGATGGCAGGCGGCCGCGATACGTGCGGGTGCGGTGATTGCGCTTGCCGCCTGGGTTGCATTCGTGCTGGTCGAGGGCAGGCGCAAACAACCGATGCTGCCGTTGGGCTTCTTTCGTAGTCCAGTATTTTCAGCGTCGGCATTCGTTTCGCTGATTTCCGGTCTGATTTTCTATGGCCTGTTTTTCCTGTTGAGCTTGTACTTCCAGTCTGCCCGCGGATGGTCGCCATTGCAGACCGGCCTCGCATTCCTGCCATTGACCGTAATGGTGGCTATCGGCAGCTTCGCATCCGGTGCGTTGAACCGGACGTATGGCGCGCACCGGCTCGTTTGTGCCGGCTTCCTGCTGTATGCACTGGGTTTCGCCGGGCTCGTTGCGCTCGCGGACGATGCGCCGTACTGGCGTATTGCGCTTTGCTTTCCCGCCGTCGGCTTCGCGGCGGGGGTGATTTCGCCGGCGGCGACCGCCGCGTTGATGACCGCGGTGGACAAGGCGCGTGCCGGCGTCGGGGCGGGTGTGCTCAACGCGAGCCGGCAGACAGGGGCCGCTTTTGGCGTCGCGATCTTCGGCGCGCTGATGAGCGCGATCCAGCCAGTCGACGTTGGGATTCGCGTGGCGGTCTATCTGGCGATCGGCCTGTCGCTGCTGGGCGCGCTGGTTTGGAGTGTCGCTTTGGCCGTGGCGACGCGTTATGCGGGCAGCGATGCCTGGTAAGCGGGACGAACCGTAAAAAGAGCGGCGCGCTGGGCAGTATCGGCGCTTCGCCGGCTCGAACATCTCGTGAGCAGCTTGGCTGCTGCGTTGCCGGTTGATCGCGTTAGTCACGTAAAAACGACCTGGCCATATTCGTAGAAGCGGGTGCAATGCCCGCTCATGGCCCCTCATGTGGACCAGGCGATTTATTATCGCTGGTACTAGTCAGGTGCATTTTCGGCCACCGATACTGAACTCATCTGCTATGGCCGCTGTGCCACATCCGCTCGCCGCGGAGCGCCGCTACGCCGGGCCAGTCCTGCATTGGCAGGCGGATTCAGCAGAGACGATTTCATCGCTTACGAAAAGCAGACGGAGACTTCATGCTCAAGTTCCTGATCGGGATCGGCATCCCCTACATCGGCGTGATAGGCCTGCTGCCTTGGGTCGCTTCGGTCGATCGATTTGTCCTGGGCGTGCCGTTCATCTATGCGTGGATTTTCGCGTGGTTTGTCCTGACGTCCATCTGCCTGCAGGTGTGCTGGCGTCTGTTCGATCGTCGCGCGGACGAAGCCGATCCGCAAACCCACTGAAGCAGCAGGAGAGCCAGGATGTCCACCGTTGTCTTTCTCGGTTTGATTCTCTTTTCGCTGTATCTGGCGATACGGTCCAAAAAAGGACATGGCGCGCAAAGCGTGCATGACTTCTTTGTCGCGTCCCGGCAGTTTGGCGCGTATCTGGTGTTCTTTCTCGCTGCGGGCGAAATCTACAGTATCGGTACGATGGTCGGCTTTCCTGGCGGCATCTATGCGAAGGGCCCCACGTATGGAGTCTGGTTCCTGGGATACATCCTGCTGGCGTATCCCGTCGGCTATTTCATCGGGCCGAAAATCTGGGAGGCCGGCAAACGCTATAACGCGATTACGCTGCCCGATCTGTTCAAAGGCTATTTCAGCAACCGTGCGCTTGAGGTGATCGTCGCCGGATCGGCGATTCTGTTCCTGCTGCCCTGGGGCGAGTTGCAGTTCACGGGGCTCGTTGCCGCGTTCAAGGGCCTCGGCTGGAATTTTCAGCCGCTCTATCTGATTCTGATTTCAGCGATGCTGGCATTTACCTACATCGCCATTTCCGGTGTGCGGGCTTCGGCGTACATTGCGATCCTGAAAGACGTGCTGATGGTCGTGGCGATCGTGATCACCGGACTCGCGGTTTCGTGGCAAGCCGGTGTCACGGAAGTTTTTCATGCGGCGAGCCTTCACGTCAGCAACAGCATGAACGCCAGTCAACTGACGTTTTCGATGAGCACCATGCTGTTCCAGTCGTTGGGGTTCTATGTGATGCCGTTCGCCGTGCAGGTCTTCTTCACGGCCACCAGCCCGAACACGATCCGGCGCACGCAGGTCGCCATGCCGCTGTACATGCTGATGTATCCGTTTCTGGTTATCGCTTCGTACTACGCGATCAGTCAGAACCTGCATCTCGCGTCGCCGAATGAAGCGTTCTTTGCGGCAGCGATCCGGCTGCTGCCGGGCTGGTTGCTGGGTCTGGTCGCGGCCGGCGCCGCGCTTTCGGGTCTGCTGGTACTGACGGGTATCTGCCTCGCCATCGGCCCGCTCGTAACGCGCAATCTGTTGCCGAAGATGCCCGAGAGCAGGCAGAAAGCCACCGCGAAAACGGTGATCGTGGTCTATCTGCTGGTCTCTATCGTGATGACTTTGCTGACGCCGAATCTGATGCTCACCCTAATCAATACCGCGTACTACGGCGTGACCCAGTTTTTCCCGGGCGTGATGGCCATTCTGTTTTCGCTTCGAGTCAAACCAGCCGCTGTTGCAACGGGTATTCTGACTGGCCAGATCCTCGCGATCATCCTTTACATCCTTCATGTCGATCTCGGCGGATTCAACCTGGGCCTGCTGTGCCTCGTGATCAATATCGCGGTGACTGCGGTGCTGAACCATGGTTGGAAGCGTAAGCCGGTGCATGCGCTGTCCTGATCATTCGGCCTGTGTCCTAAACCAAAGAACAGCTATCCATGAATCCGATTGAACGAAGTCCCATCACTGTCTTCGTTGCCAGAAAAATTCTGACGATGAATCCGGCCCAGCCGCAGGCCACGCATGTTGCCGTGCGAGACGGCAGAATTCTCTCCGTCGGTAATCTGGAGGACGTGAGCCGCTGGGGCGAGGCTGAGATCGTCGACACGTTCCAGGACAAGGTGCTGATGCCCGGTCTCGTCGAAGGGCATTGCCATCTGATGGAAGGCGCCATGTGGGATGCCGTGTATCTCGGCTACTACGACCGGCGCGGTCCGGACGGCAAACTGTGGCGAGGACTGAGAACGCTGGACGAGGTGATCGAACGGCTCGCCGAAGCGCAACGCGTCATGACGGATGCTGAGGCGCCGCTGCTCGCGTGGGGCTTCGATCCGATTTTCTTCGGCGCGAGCCGTCTGTCGGTTAGAGAACTCGATACCGTTTCCGCGAGCCGGCCCATTGTCGTGCTGCACGCGAGTGTGCACCTGATGAACGTCAACTCCGCGATGCTCGCGCTCGCCGGTATTGACGAAGACACGGACATCGACGGGATCGACAAGGATAACGAAGGCCGGCCGACCGGCGAACTGCAGGAATTCGCCGCCATGTTCCCGGTGTATCAGGTGATAGGCAGCCAGCTTTCCATTGCGGCGAGCGAAAAGACCGAGGCCATCTGGAACTTCGGCAAGGTCGCGCAACTCGCGGGCGTGACCACCGCGACGGATCTGGTCAACGATCTGTCGGCGCTGGGCAATCGCAACCTGCGCGAAGTCACAGCCGACCCGCAGTATCCGGTCAGAATCGTGCCCGCGTTTGCCCCGCAGCGAAGCCCCGATAACGGCGTCGAAAAAGTACTGTCGGCCGTTCACGGCAGCACGGAGAAATTGCGGTTTGGCCCGGTTAAATTTATCGTCGACGGGTCGATTCAGGGCTTTACGGCGCGGCTCAAATGGCCGGGCTATGTTGGCGGCCAGCCGAACGGCTTGTGGCTGATTCCGCCGAGCCAGTTGGAAGAAGTGTTTACGCCGTTTCACCGCGCGGGGCTGCAGCTTCATATTCATACCAACGGCGACGAAGCCACCGAGGTCGTATTGAACGCGATCGAGAAGATGCTCGACGCCTGTCCACGCAGCGACCACCGCCACACGCTGCAGCACTGTCAGATGGCCGACGCGAGCCAGTTGGCCCGCGCGGCGAAACTCGGCATGTGCATCAACTTTTTCTCCAACCATATCTACTACTGGGGCGATGCCCACTACGCACAGACCATGGGCCCCGATCGCGCGAACCGCATGAACGCCGCGGGAACGGCGCGGCGTCTGGGCATTCCCTATGCCTTTCATTCGGATGCGCCGATTACGCAGTTGAGTCCGCTATTCACAGCGTGGTGCGCAGTGCAGCGCAAGACGGCCAGCGGTCGCGTGCTGGGTGAGAGCGAATGTATCCCCGTGGCGGACGCATTACGCGCGGTTACGCTGGGAGCCGCCTATACGCTGAAGATGGAGCATCTGATCGGCAGCATTGAGGTGGGCAAATTCGCGGACTTCGCCGTGCTTGAGGGCGACCCGACCGAGGTCGCGCCCGAGCAGTTGAAGGACGTCGAAGTGTGGGGCACGGTGCTGGGCGGCCGTGTGTTTCAGTCGCCGGCAAAATGAACGACGTGACGCAGTCTGGCGTTCGGCCACCCATTCCGCTGGTGGTGCTCGGCGGCTATCTCGGTGCGGGAAAGACGACTCTGCTTAATCATGTGCTCTCGAATGCGGGGCAGCGCAGGGTGGCGGTGCTGGTCAACGATTTCGGCGATATCAATATCGACGCCGCATTGATTCGCGAACGCACGGACGACGTCATCAATCTGGAGAATGGTTGCGTTTGCTGCTCGATTGGCGGTCGCCTCGTCGATGCGCTCGTGAAAATCAGCGCGCGTCCCGAGCGTCCTGAGTTGTTGATCATCGAAGCCAGCGGTGTTTCCGATCCCGTGAAGATCGCGCAGATCGGTCTGCTCGACCGGGCATTCAGGTTGGTCGGGATCATCGTTGCTGTGGATGCAGAGCGGATCGGTGCGACCTTGCTTGATCCGTATGTCGGCGATATTGTGCGCCGGCAGATTGCGGGTGCGACGGCCCTTGTGCTCACCAAGACCGACCTTGTAACCGAGAAGGAAAAGGTTGCAGCGACGGAAGCGGTGTTGGCGCTCGCGACCACGTCTATCCTGCTCGAATCCGCAAACGGGTCCATCCCGCTGGAGTTGATTTTCGACGCGAGTGTCGCGCCTCGTCATCGCACCGGTGGGCCCGCTCTCGCGCCGAGCGGGCACCTCAATAGCCATCAGGGCATCTGCAGCTTTTCCTTCCGCTCGGACTTTCGCCTCGACAGGAAGAAACTCAAGGACGTGTTTCGCGCGTTGACGGTCCCGCTATTGCGGGCGAAGGGCATCGTATGGCTCGACCAGGATGCTTCTCCCCAGGAGCTTCATGTGGTCGGTGGTCGCATTCTGATCACGCCGTTCGCGGGTCACGCAGCGGGCGAATCGACGATCGTTCTGATCGGTCGCTTTAGCGACGAAGACGAGCGTACCGTGAAGCGCTGCCTCGAAAGCACGCAAGTGCTGAACTAGCGTCAGCCTCGCGCGAGCGTGCCGCGATCATCGCGCCCGGCACGTCAGGCACAGTAAGGCCCCCAAGCCCCCAACGGCCCGATTCCGAAAACCCGGTTCGAGGCCAGTCAACCCGCGTCTCCCCGACACACGCTGCACCAGGCGAAACCAGCGCACTGGCCCTACCGTCGAGTGGTCACCAAACTTACACTTTTCCATAAGAGATCGCCGCTTAGGCAAGCTCACGAGTCGCACCCAATTCACCAAGCAGGAGACATTGCATGGCCACAACAGAAACGTCCGCATCGAAAGTCACCGCGGACACGCTCGCCGCATTTTCTGCCGCGTTCAATCGTCACGATGCGAATGCGCTGATGGACTTCATGACCGAAGACTGTGTGTTCGACGCCGCCGGCGGAAACGAAGTCTACGGCGCGCGCTTCGTCGGTCGCGACGCGGTGCGCGCAGCCTTCGAAACGGTGTTCAAGACCTTCCCGGATGCGCATTGGGGAAAGGGCCGTCACTACGTCATCGGGGAACGCGGTGTGTCCGAATGGGTATTCACGGGGACGCATGCGGAAGGCTGGCGCATCGAAGCAGAAGGGTGCGATCTCTTCGAGTTCCGCGATGGTCTGATCGCAGTCAAGCGCGCGTTCCGCAAGGAACGTCCCAAGCAGAACGTTTGACGCCGACGAGGAGCTTCTCATGGAGCAAAGTGTCATCACACGGGTCGGCGAAGGTTTGTCTGCAGGGCGGGACAGCGCAACACAGTATGACCCGAGATACGACCCGCTGGTCTCGCCGGGACCGGGGCACGGCAAGCAATACGCGCCGACCTATTGGGCCGCGACAGCCGGCACGCCGCCGCCGGACGATGGTCCGATCACGAAAGATATCGACGTGGACGTGGCGATCATCGGCGCAGGGTATACGGGGCTAGCGACGGCGCTGTGTCTCGCGCGCGAGCATGGCATCAAGGCTGTGGTGCTCGAAGCCAACAAAACCAGTTGGGGCTGCAGCAGCCGCAATGGCGGACAAGGGCAGAATGCGTCGGGACGCCTGTCGCGTTCCCAATGGATCGAGCGTTGGGGCAAAGACGTCGCGTTGAAAATGCACGACGAGATCCAGGAAGGCTTCGACAACTTCAAGTCGCTGGTGGCCGAAATAGATTGCGATCCGCAGCCGGGTGGCCACTTTCTGATTGCGCACCGGCCGCGCATGATGGACAAACTCGCCGCCGAAGCCAAAGTCTGGAAAGACGTTTTCGGTTATCCATCCGAGCTTATCGATCAGGCCACGTTGCGCCGCGAATACGTCAACGATTGCGAGGCGGCCGGCGCGCTCCATGAACCCGAAGGTATCGGCATCCATGCGTTGAAGCTCGCGTATGGCTATCTGCGGCTCGCACGCGAAGCAGGCGCACGCGTTCATCCGGCGAGCCCGGTGATCGGCTGGGAAACCATCAACGGCATTCATCATCTGCGCACGCCGGGCGGCGTCGTGCGGGCCCGCTCCGTGGGTATTGCAACCGGCGCGTACACGGCGCCGGACCTTCATCCTTCCCTGACGAGCCGGGTGATGCCGATCCTGTCGAATTCGATGGTGACGCGTCCACTCACGCAGCAGGAAATCGCCGCCTGCAATTTTCGAACGACCCAGGTGCTCACCGATACGCGTACGCTGCGTTTCTACTATCGCTTCCTGCCCGACAACCGGCTGCAGATCGGCAGCCGTAGCGCGATCACCGGTGCGGATGCGCCGAATCCGCGCCACTACGAGTTGCTCATCGAAGGGATGGGCCGCAAGTTTCCGGCGTTGCGCGGCGTACAGATCGACTATTCATGGTGGGGCTGGGTGGATGTGAGCCACGACATGATGCCGCGCGTGTGCCAGCCGGATCCGAAACAGTCGGTGTTTTACGCACTGGGCTATGGTGGCAACGGTGTGTCATATTCCCAGCAGGCGGGGCGACGCCTTGCCGAACGGATTGCAGGTAAAGGGTCGAAGCAGACGTTGCCGATCTTCACGTCTCCGTTGCCCGGCCATCCGTTCGCGCCGTTCCGTCGCATTGGACAACGGATGCTCTACCAGTTGTATTTCCGGCGCGACGAGAAACCTTGAGCGCGGCCTGCGTGCCGCGTTATCCGCGGCACGTTGTTCGCCAGCCGTCGCGCGTCACTTGCGCGGCGTTGCGCAGCCAGACAGGTCTGCGCGTTAAATCATAAGAAAAGACACGATGCAGCGGAACGCGCAAGCGTCCTCGCTCGATCCGAATTGACGGCGCTCAGGTTCCGGGAATACGCGCAGCTTCGCATCCCGCACGACCGGCGCCGCCATCAACAGGATGTGGAGGTGACATGCAGGTATCGAACAAGAGTGAACTGAAGACCGGCCTCAAGGAGCGCCACATGACCATGATCGCGCTGGGCGGCGTGATTGGCGCGGGGCTGTTTGTCGGCAGTGGCGTCGTGGTCCAGCAGGCCGGCCCGGCGGCCGTTCTGTCGTTTCTGATTACTGGCGGCCTGATCGTGCTCGTCATGCGCATGCTCGGAGAAATGGCGTGCGCCATGCCGGCGGTGGGTTCGTTTTATGAATACGCGCGCCTCGCCTTTGCGGGCAAGCGCGGGCCGGGCAAACTGGCCGGCTTTCTGACCGGCTGGATGTACTGGTATTTCTGGGTCATCGTCGTGGCCGTCGAGGCGGTGGCCGGCGCGAAACTGGTTCAATTCTGGCTGCCGGATACGCCGGCATGGGCGATCAGTCTCGTGCTGCTGGTCGTGTTGACCGCGACCAACCTGATCTCGGTGGGCAGCTACGGGGAGTTCGAGTTCTGGTTCGCGTCCATCAAGGTGGCGGCGATCATCGTGTTCCTGTTCCTCGGCGCGCTCTACGTTCTGGGTCTGTGGCCTGCGTCGATGCATACCACCTCGGTGATGCCGACGCTGCTGTCGCACGGCGGGTTGATGCCGAAGGGGATCGGGCCAGTGCTGAGCGGCGCAGTTGCCGCGACCGGTTTTTACTTTGGCGCCGAGATCGTCACGATTGCTGCCGCCGAAGCACATGAGCCGGTTAAGGCCGTCGCTAAAGCCACCAATTCGGTGATCACCCGCGTGCTGATTTTCTATGTCGGCTCGATTCTGCTGGTCGTGGCGCTGGTGCCGTGGGACTCGCCGAAGATGGCGACACCGTATGTAAGCGCGCTCGATGCGATGGGTATTCCGGCCGCCGCGAACGTCATGAATGCGATCGTGCTGACTGCGGTGCTGTCCGCACTCAATTCCGGTCTTTACGCTGCATCGCGGATGATGTTTGCGTTGACTCGCCACGGCGATGCGCCGGCTGCGCTTGCCAAGGTCAATCGCCGCGGCGTTCCCGTTCGCGCGATTCTGATCGGCACCTTGTTCGGCTATGTGTCGGTCGTCATGTCTTACGTATCGCCCGACACGGTGTTCGCGTTTCTTGTCAATTCATACGGCACGGTGGCCATTTTCGTCTACGTGCTGATCGCCGTGTCGCAACTGAAGCTGCGCGCCCGGCTCGAGCGTGAAGCGCCGGAGATGCTGCGCGTGAGGATGTGGTGCTATCCGTATCTGACCTGTTTCGCGATCGTCGGCATGATCGGCATTCTGGTGGCCATGGCGTTCATACCGGACCAGCGCACGCCGCTGTGGTTCGGGGTGGTGAGTCTCGGCGTGCTGCTCGTGGCATATGTGTGGCGGGCCCGAAAAAGCGGTGTAGCGTCAACTGAACCGGAATTCGTGGACTATCGGCCGCGTACTCATTGAGGCTTGTCCTGGAGGGGGATGTTTGATGTGCGGTAGTGGGTCGTTTGCGATCGCCGCCGCGCTCTGCTAATGAGAGGTGGGCGGCGCGGCGTTGCTACTTCGTCGCGGCCACCGTCGCTGACGTCGCAGGCTGAAGCAGCGGTCCGATGCGCACGGCGATCTCCTTGAGCTTCGGCACTGCTTTCAACAGATCCTCCAGACTGGAACGCGCCGTGGGCGAATGAACGGCCAGCGCCGCGAGCACGCGGCCATCTTCGACATTGCGCACCGGCACCGCGACCGCCACCATCCCGCGCACGAACTCCTCGTTGTCGACGCCGATGCCGCGCATGGCGAGGCGGTCGAGTTCCGCTTCCAGCAGATCGATATCGGTCAGGGTGCGATACGTCATCGATTTGAGCGGCAAACGCCGGATGACGAGTCCGCGCTCGGCCGAGCTCATCTGCGAAAGAAACAGCTTGCCGCTGGCGGTGCAATGCAACGGGACGCGCGTGCCCGGTTGCATATGCAGACGCAAGGGTTCACTCGTCTCGACACGCTCGACGTACAGCACGGTATCGCCGTCGAGTACGGTGAGATTGCAGGTCTCGCCGAGCGACTCCACGAGCGTGCGCAGCAACGAGCGGCACGCACGCGTAAACGTGCTGTTAGCGAGCGTGGTCAGGGCGAGCTGCGCGGCGCGTGGCCCGAGTGCAATCGCGCGATCGGCGCCGCGCGAATCCGGCATGTGCGTGACGTAACCGCGTGCTTCGAGCGACTCGATCAGGCGCATCAGGGTCGCCTTCGGAATCTGCAGACGTGAGGACAACTGGGAGAGCGAGGACGGTTGTCCGGCGGACGCAAGTTGCTCCAGCACGCTGAGCGCGCGCAGGACGCGGGTGTCGTCGGCGGGTTCGTGAGCGGGTGAGGGGAGATGCGTGGTGTCTCTCATTGTCCTTCCCGAAGCAGATGACGATAAATGCAGCCCGAACGGATCAGTGACAACCCGGATGAACGCGCGCGGACAGATTGAAAAGTGAAACGAAAAAGTCGGTTTTCGTACCGGATTATTCAATCGTAACCGGATTTGCTTGAAGTCGAAACTGCCATCCAATAAATTGGTACGAAATGATCCGGTTTTAAAAACAAAGCCAGCAGCACGGAGACATCAATGGTACGGAGTTTCGACTACGTGGTCGTCGGCGCGGGATCGGCCGGCTGTGTACTGGCCAACCGCCTCTCCGAGAATGGCCGCTACTCGGTGTGCCTGCTCGAAGCCGGGCCGCCCGACCGTTTTCTGTGGATCCATATCCCGATCGGCTACGGCAAAACGATGTTTCATCCGGTCTACAACTGGGGCTTCTACACCGACCCGGATCCGAACATGCACGACCGCAAGCTGTACTGGCCGCGCGGGCGCACGCTGGGCGGCTCAAGTTCCATCAACGGGCTGATCTACATTCGCGGTCAGAAAGAGGATTACGACCACTGGGCCGCGCTCGGCAATCGCGGCTGGAGCTGGAAGGATTGCCTGCCATACTTCCGGCGGCTCGAACACAACGAACTGGGTGAGTCGCCGACACGTGGCGTGAACGGCCCGTTGTGGGCCTCCACGATCAAGCAGCGCCACGAACTCGTGGACGCGTTCATCGCGGCGTCAAATCGCCTGGGCGTCCCAACGGTCGACGACTTCAATCAGGGTGATCAGGAAGGCGTCGGCTACTATCAGCTGACCACTCGACGTGGCTGGCGGTGTTCGACGGCCGTCGCTTACCTCAAGCCCGCGCGTAGCCGTCCGAATCTGCTGATCGAGACCAACGCGCTGGCGTCGAAGATCCTCTTCGAAGGCACCCGTGCTACGGGTGTTCGCTATGTGCAGCACGGCAAGGTTCACGAAGTGCGTGCGCACCGCGAGGTGGTGCTGACCGCAGGCGCGCTGCAGTCGCCGCAATTGCTGCAGGTGTCGGGCGTTGGGCCGGCAAAATTGCTCAATGAGCTCGGTATTCCGGTGGTCGCCAATCGAGCCGGTGTCGGCGAAAACCTGCAGGACCACCTGCAAGTTCGTCTGACCTATGAAGTGACCCGGCCGATTACAACAAACGACCTGCTGCACTCCTGGACGGGCCGCGCGAAGATGGGGCTGCAATGGGCGTTATTTCGCGAAGGGCCATTGTCTGTCGGCATCAATCAGGGCGGCATGTTCTGCCGCGCGTTGCCGGACGAGGCGAAAACGCCCGACATCCAGTTCCACTTCTCAACGCTCTCAGCCGATACCGCAGGCGGCGACGTCCACGCATTTCCCGGCTGCACCTATTCGATTTGCCAGTTGCGGCCGGAGTCGCGCGGAAGCGTGCGGATCCGCACGAGCGACATGCGCGACGCTCCGTCGATCCAGCCGAATTATCTGGCAACCGATCTCGACCGGCGCACGACGGTCGCGGGTGTGCGTTTCGCGCGCCGCGTCGCCGCCACGGAGCCCATGGCATCGCTGATGAAACGCGAAGTGCGGCCGGGCCGGGAAGTACAAAGCGACGACGAGTTGCTGCACTTTTGCCGTGAATACGGTCAGACGATTTTTCATCCGTCCGGTACCGCGAAGATGGGCGTCGCGAGCGATCCGGGCGCGGTGGTCGACGAACGATTGCGCGTGTATGGCACGCAAGGCTTGCGGGTGGTCGATTGTTCGATCATGCCGACGCTCGTCTCCGGCAATACCAACGTACCGATCGTGATGGTCGCTGAGAAGGCGTCCAGCATGATTCTCGAGGATGCCCGCGCCGGCGATCTTCCGGCTGGGCAAGTGCAATCGCGGAGCATGGAAGCGCAATACTGAAGCAACAGCAGAAACAACGAAGCGAAGTGGCCACAAGAAGTAAAACGATCGCTACCTGACTCGCTGCATCCGAAGTCGATAAAAGCAGCGTGCAGGCGGCGGAATTCGTGCCCCAGGAGGAGACAGACAGGGGCCCAAATGTGCTGCGTTGCCGGGACGGCACGCGGCCATCCATTGGAGGAGGCGCTATGGCAATCGATAAGCGGGTTATCCGCCGCGTTGCATTCGCGAGCGTGATCGGCGCGACGGTCGAATGGTATGACTTTTTTCTGTACGGCGTCGTCGCGGGCATTGTGTTCAACAAGCTTTACTTTCCCGCTCACGATCCGCTCGTCTCGACCATGCTGGCCTACGGCACATTCGCCGTCGGCTTCATCACGCGGCCGCTCGGCGGCGTGATCTTCGGTCACTTCGGCGACAAGGTCGGACGCAAGTCGGCATTGATCTGCACGTTGATCATCATGGGGGTTTCGACGGCAGGGGTTGCCTTCGTACCGACCTTCGATCAGATCGGCATCTGGGCGCCCATTCTTTTGCTCTTCCTGCGCGTGTTGCAGGGCATCGGGCTCGGGGGCGAGTGGGGCGGCGCGGTGCTGATGGCCTATGAATATGCGCCGCCGAACCGGCGTGGTCTGTACGCGAGCTTGCCGCAGATCGGTTTGTCGATCGGCTTGTGCCTCGCGTCGGGCATTGTCGCGGGCATTTCCCGGCTGCTGCCGGAAGCGGCGTTTCTTTCGTGGGGCTGGCGGGTCGCGTTCGGCGCTTCGTTGCTGCTTGTGGTGCTCGGCCTCTACATCCGTCTCAAGGTGATGGAGACGCCCGAGTTTCTCGCGCTCAAGCGCAACCGCCGCGACGTGAAAATCCCGTTCGTCGACATGATTACGCGCTACCGTAGTTCGGTGCTGCTCGGCATGGGCGCGCGCTGGATCGACGGGGTGTTCTTCAACATCTTCGCGGTGTTCATGATCGGCTACCTCACGCAGCGTCTTTCGATGAGCCGCACGGAAGCGCTCACCGGCGTGATGATCGCGGCGATGGTGATGTGCTTCTTCATCCCCTTCTTCGGCAGGATGTCGGACCTGATGGGACGTGCGCGCGTGTATCGCTGGGGTTCGCTGATCTGCGGCGCCTCGGTGCTGCCGGCGTTCTGGCTGATGGAGACACAGTCCGGCAATACGTTGGCCGTGTGGCTCGGCGTGGTGATTCCGTTCGGCATCTTCTACGCGATGGTCTACGGTCCGGAAGCCGCGCTCTTTGCCGAGCTGTTCGATCCGGAGGTGCGCTATACCGGCATCTCGTTCGTGTATCAGTTCTCGGGCATCTTCGCGAGCGGCCTCACGCCGATCATCGCGACGGCGCTGCTGCGTCTCGACGGCGGCAAGCCCTGGTATGTGTGCGGCTACGTGATTCTGTCCGCGCTGCTCTCAGCGTGGGCGGCGCGAGCGATGGAGCGGCGCACGAAACCCTTCGATGAGATGGCGACCGTGCGCTGATGGCGCGGCCTGCCGGGTCGATGCGGAGAAAGCGCCGCCTACGGCGTGGGATTCTGTTTATAATAAAACGGAACGAAATGTACCGAAAACTGAATTAATCCGGCGGCGCCGAGCAAACGTCCCCACAGCGGGAGGAGAAAGAAGTGACTGATTTCGTGACTGGCAAACCCGACAGAATGGTCGCGGTACGAACCGTTTTCGGCATCGATTCGAGCCTGATGGTGCCCGCTTTCAGCGAACGCGACGACCACGTGCCGGAGATCGACGAGGTCTACCGCTTCAATCCGGAAGTGACGCTGGCGATTCTGGCCGGCTTCAGCCGCGATCGCCGGGTGATGGTGCAGGGCTTGCACGGCACCGGGAAGTCGACGCACGTCGAACAGGTTGCGGCCCGTCTCAACTGGCCGTGCGTGCGTGTCAATCTCGATGGCCATATCAGCCGCCTCGATCTGGTCGGTAAAGACGCGATCGTGGTGCGCGACGATCTTCAGGTCACCGAGTTTCAGGAGGGGATCGTGCCATGGGCCTTGCAGCGCCCGGTCGCCCTGATCTTCGACGAATACGATGCGGGGCGCCCGGACGTGATGTTCGTGATCCAGCGCATTCTCGAGCGCGACGGCAAGTTCACGTTGCTCGACCAGAATCGCGTGATTCATCCGCATCCGTATTTCCGCATGTTCGCCACCACCAATACGGTAGGACTGGGCAATCTGAACGGTTTGTATCACGGCACGCAGGTGCTGAATCACGCGCAGATGGATCGCTGGAACGTGGTGGCCACGCTCAACTATCTGCCGCGCGCGGAAGAGGCCGGCATCGTGCTTGCACGGGTACCGGAGCTTGCTGACGAGGCGGGACGTGCGCTGATCGAGTCGATGGTGAGCGTGGCGGAACTCACCCGCAAGGGCTTTGCGAGCGGCGACCTGTCGACACTGATGTCGCCGCGCACGGTGATCAACTGGGCGGAGAACTGCCAGATTTTCCATGATCCCGCGATGGCGTTTCGCCTGACCTTCCTGAACAAGTGCGATGAAGCCGAGCGCTCGATCGTGGCCGAGTATTTTCAGCGCTGCTTCGGTACTGAACTCGAGGCCGCGGCCAAGGTTGAAGACCACACAGCAGGCATCCGCTGATGACGTCTGACAGGCAAGCGACGTTGCGCGCGGAGCAACGCGAGGCCCTATGCGCCGCGACCGTGCGTGCGCTCACAGGCGACGCCACGTTGCATTACCGCGAAGGCCGTTTGTGCCGCGACCTGCGGCCTTTGCCCTTGCACGCGCCGCATCTGCGCACCGATCCGCAGCAGGACGATTTCGCATCCCTGCGTGGCGCCGCCGACGGCGCTGCCTTGCGACTCATGCACTCCGATGCGGCGCTGCATAGCCGGCTATGCCCGACGGACCGTGTCGAGCGACTGGTATTCGAACTGCTCGAGCAACTACGGTGCGAGACACAGACGCCGCCTGGCATGCCGGGTCTGGTGCAGAATCTGCGCGATCGTTTCGAAGCCTGGTCGCTGGCTTTCTATCGCTCCGGGCTCGCTGAAGACCACCTCGGTATCCTCCTGTATACCGTGGCCCAGATTGCATGGTCGCGCCTGACGGGCTGGCCTGTGCTCGAACAAACCGAAGGCCTGATCGAAGCCACGCGCGCGGCGATCGCGCCGGTGGTCGGTGTCTCGCTGGCCGGTTTGCGCCGGCATCGACAGGAGCAGGGCGCGTTCGCTGTCCATGCGCTCGAACTGGCGAGGCTGGTGGGCGACATGATCCGAACCGCCCGCGCCGAGGCGCTGGACGATGCGCAAGATGACCCGCAGGAGAGCGACGACAAAGCCCCGCGCACAGCGTTCTCGCTCTGGTTCGACGTCGAGGACGACGAGTACAAGGACATGGCCGTTGCGCTCACCGGCAGAAGCCGCGTGCTCGAGGCCTCCGAGCAGGGTTATCGGGCCTATACCACGCGCTACGACCGCGAGATCTCGCCAGGCACGCTGGTCCGCAAAGCCTTGCTTGGCGAGTTTCGCGAGCGGCTCGACGAACGCGTCGCTGCCCAGGGCATCAACGTGGCGCGGCTTGCGCACGCGTTGAAGGCGGCGCTGGCGATTCCGCAACGCGATGGCTGGTCGTTCGGTGAAGAGCATGGCCGTATCGACGGACGGCGTCTCGCCCAACTGGTTAGTTCTCCCGCTGAGCGGCGTCTGTTCCGGCTGGAACGAAACACGCTCGTGGCCGACTGCGTAGTCGGTTTCCTGATCGATTGCTCGGGCTCGATGAAAGCGCATATCGAGCCGGTGGCGATCATGGTGGACATCCTCACGCGCGCGCTCGACCAGGCCGGTGTCACTACCGAAGTACTTGGCTTCACCACTGGCGCCTGGAACGGCGGCCGCGCCCGGCTCGACTGGCTGGCGCAGGGCCGGCCGTCTCATCCGGGCCGGCTCAATGAACTGTCGCATCTGGTGTTCAAGAACGCCGACCAGAGCTGGCGACGCGCCCGCGCCGATATTGCCGCGCTCTTCAAGGCGGGCCTGTTTCGCGAGGGCGTGGATGGCGAAGCGGTCGACTGGGCCTGTGCGCGTCTCGTCGCCCGTCCTGAGGCGCGACGGATTCTGATCGTAATCTCGGATGGCAGCCCGATGGATAGCGCGACGGGCCAGGCCAACGACGCCTTCTATCTCGACAACCATCTCAAGGCCGTCGTGGCGCGCCATGAGGCCACGCGCGATGTGGAGGTGCTGGGCCTGGGTGTCGGGCTGGATCTCAGTCCGTATTACCGCCGTTGTCTCGCGGTGGATCTTTCCGTGCCGCCCGACATGAAGCTGTTCGCGGAGATTGTGGGTTGGATCGGCGCACGCGGGCAGGGCGGCAGGCGGTAACCGCTCCCGCAGCCTGACCGCGCGTGGGTCACGACGCGAGCGGCGTGGTGTGTGCGTCCAGCGGTGTCTCTGCCGTTTGCGCCTGCACGGCAGTCACCGCGATCACGTAGTAGATATCGTCCGCGCTGCAGCCGCGCGAAAGATCGTTGGCCGGTTTTTTCAGGCCTTGCAGCAAGGGGCCGATTGCCTTCGCATCGCCGATCCGCTCAGCCAGCTTGTAGCCGATATTGCCGGCCTCGAGACTCGGGAAAATCAGCACGTTAGCGTGCCCTTGAACCTGCGAATGCTCGATCTTGCGCATGGCGATCTCGGAGACGAGTGCCGCGTCCAGTTGCACGTCGCCGTCGATCGCCAGATGCGGACGCTGTTCCCTCACCTGGCGCGTTGCTTCCACGACTTTGTCGACCGCCGCGTGCCGGGCACTGCCGCTGGTCGAGAATGACAGCATGGCCACGCGCGGCTCCTCCATCAGCAGGCTTTGCGCACTGTCGGCCGCCGCCATCGCGATCTGGGCCAGTTCGCCGGCGTCCGGGTCCACCACCAGTCCGCAGTCGGAGAAGATCAGGCCGCCTTTGAGCGTGTGGAAGGGCTCGCACAGCATCATCAGAAAGAAACTCGATACGAGCTTGAAGGACGGATGAATGCCAATGATCTGGATCGCTGTGCGGACCACGTCGGCGGTGGTGTGCACGGAGCCGGCCACCGAGCCGTCGGCGTGACCGAGCCGCACCATCAGGTTGGCAAAGCAGAGGGGATTGAGGATTTCCTGCCTGGCTTCGTCCGGCGTCATGCCTTTCTTGCTGCGCAGTGTGAAGAGCGCTTCGGCAAACGAAGGCGCGAGCGGCGAGGTCGCAGGATCCACCAGCTCCATGCTGGACAGTTCGATGTTTTGCTCTGCTGCGGCCGCGCGGATGCGCTCACTCGGACCTACCAACACGATGCGGGCGATGCCTTCACGCGTGGCGCGTTGCGCCGCCTCCAGCATACGGGGATCCTCCGCTTCGCAGAGCACGATGCGTCTCGGCGAGGAGCGGGCGCGTTCGATGATGCGGTTGATGGCTTTCATGGCACAGGGCGGCAGTCACGGTTGAACAGAGGGCGCAGCAAATGAAGGCGGCGGGAGACGCAACAGGCAGCCAACGAATGCGGCCGAAAACAAAGCGGCCAGAAATCAGGCCTGAAACAAAGAAGCCGGAAACGGCAGGGGAGATCCCGTTTCCGGCCCGCCGGCCGCGAGGTGATGTGCTCCCCCGCCCGGACCATCAGACAACGGACGGATCAGACATAGTCCTTGTACTTGTCGAGCAGGCGCACCGGCTTGGCCAGCGCATCGCGGCGGAACGGATCGCCGAGTTCGCGGGTGCACATGATCTCGATGATGGTGGTCTTGCCGTGGTTCATCTGCGCATCGATCGCACGCTTGAGCGCCGGGCCGACGTCCTCGAGCCGGTCCACCGTCACACCCTCGGCGCCCATCGCGCGAGCAATGCCCGCGAAGCTCTGGTTGTCGAGTTCACCGGCGACGAAGCGGCGGTTGTAGAAGTCGACCTGGTTTTTCTTCTCAGCGCCCCACTGCCGGTTGTGGAAGACCACCGCCGTGACCGGAATGTTGTGACGCACGCAGGTCATGGTTTCCATCAGGCTCATGCCCCACGCGCCGTCGCCGGCGTAAGAGACCGCGGGGCGATGCGGTGCCGCAACCTTGGCGCCGATGATGGTAGGGAACGCATAGCCGCAATTGCCCCAGCTCATCGCGGCGAAGAAGCTGCGCGGCTTTTTGAAGCGCAGGTAGCTGTTGGCCACCGAGTTGATGTTGCCGATGTCGGTGGAGACCATCACGTCGTCCGGCATGGCCTTTTCGAGCTCGCGCAAAACCTGGCGCGGGTGCAGATAGTTGCCGCCGCCGGGCGTGCGCTCGTCTTTCTGCTCTTCGATCATGTCCATGCTGTAGGGGTCGCGCTCGTGGGTCCAACCGTCGAGTTCCTTCTCCCATGCCGCCTTCTCCGCGGCGATCTCGCCGGCGCGTTCTTCACGCGAGGCGTCGCACACGAGCGTGCGGCCTTCGAGGCGCTGCGTCAGTGCAACCGCGGCGGCCTTTGCGTCGCCGCAGATGCCCACGGAGATCTTCTTCACGAGACCGAGCATCTTGTGGTCGGCATCGATCTGGATGATCTTGGCGTTCTGCGGCCAGTAGTCCATGCCGTGTTGCGGCAGCGTGCCGAACGGTCCCAGACGCGAACCGAGCGCGATCACCACGTCGGCGCGCTGGATCAGCTTCATCGCGGCCTTGGAGCCCTGATAGCCGAGCGGGCCGCACCACAGCGGATGGTCGGCGGGGAAAGAGTCGTTGTGCAGGTAGCTGTTGACGACGGGCGCGCCCAGACGCTCGGCGAGCGCCTTGCATTCCTCGATCGCATCGGCCATCACCACGCCGCCGCCGGAGATGATGACGGGGAACTTGGCCTGGGCGAGCAGTTCAGCCGCTTCGTTCAGGCGCTGATCGCCGCCGGGGCCGCGGTCGAGACGCTGCGGTTGCGGAATCTCGGCCTTGATCTGGCCGTAGAAATAATCGCGCGGAATGTTGAGCTGGGTCGGGCCCATCTCGGCCAGCGCGCGATCGAAGCAGCGGCCGGTGAATTCAGCCATGCGCGCGGGATGGGTGACGTGGCCCTGATACTTGGTGAATTCCTGGAACATGGGGAGTTGCTTCGCTTCCTGGAAGCCGCCCAGGCCGATGCCCATGGTGCCCGCCTCGGGCGTGATCATGACCACGGGGCTGTGCGCCCAATAGGCCGCGGCGATAGCTGTCACGCAATTGCTGATACCCGGGCCATTCTGGCCGATCACCACGCCATGGCGGCCTGACACACGGGCATAGCCGTCGGCCATGTGGCCGGCGCCTTGCTCGTGCACCACGGGAATGAGACGGATGCCGGCGGGCGCGAAGATGTCCATGGCGTCCATGAAGGCCGAACCCATGATGCCGAACATGTCGGTCACGCCGTTTGCGGCCAGGGTTTCGACAAAAGCTTCTGACGGGGTCATGGCCTGCGGGCCGCTAACGGGGGTGTGATCGCTCATGAGGGTTGTCTCCGATGTTTAATGAAACCGGAACAATTTGTTCCGAAAAGTGCTTATCTAAAATGTAGAGCATGCACCTGTGATGGTCAATAGGTGATGAGAAATAAACGGTACAAGTTGTCTCGAAAATTGAAGAATGTGATGCAGGGCGGAATGCGTGGGGCGGCTCAATCCCACGGCAGCGAATAGGTCTTCACGTTGGTGAAGCTTTTCATCGCTTCCTGGACGCCTTCCTTGTAGCCAAGACCCGAATCCTTGATGCCGCCGAACGGCGTCAACTCGAGCCGGTAGCCGGGCACTTCGCGCACGTTCACGCTGCCCACCTGCAGCTCGGCGATAAAGCGCGTGATGTAATCGAGGCGATTCGTGCAAACCGAAGACGAGAGCCCGTAGTCGGTCGAATTGGAAATCCGGATCGCGTCGTCGATATCGCGAAAGCGGATCACTGGCGACACGGGTCCGAAGGTTTCGTATTTGACGAGCGGCATGTCAGGGGTGACGTGATCGACCACGGTGGGCGAATACAGCGCGCCTTCGCGGCGATTGCCCACCAGAAGCTTCGCGCCGCGGCTGATCGCATCGTTCACCTGAGCTTCGAAGAATTTCGCCGCGGCTTCGTCGATGACGGTGCCCATATCGGTCGCCGGATCGGTGGGGTCTCCATAACGTATGGCGCGGGTTTTCTCCACGAGCAGTTCGACGAAGCGGTCGGCCACCGCCTCGTGCACCAGAATGCGCTTGACTGCAGTACAACGCTGACCGGAGTTCTTGTAGGAGCCGGAGACGGCGAGCGTGCTGGCTTCTTCCAGGTCGGCGTCTTCCATCACGATGATCGGATCGTTGCCGCCGAGTTCGAGCACCGCGCGTCGATAGCCCATCTTGCTGGCGATGTATTTACCGATCTGCACGCCGCCCGTGAAGGTGATCAGATCGACGTGCTCGTTCGTGATCAGTTCGTCGGCGATTTCTTTGGGGTCGCCGGTGACGACCTGCAGCATTTCTTGCGGCAGGCCGGCCGCGTAAAAGATATCCGCGAGCAGGAACGTGGACAGCGGCACCTTCTCGGAGGGTTTAACGACGATGCGATTGTTGGTCGCGATGGAGGGCACGATTTTGTGCGCAACCTGATTCATCGGATGGTTGAACGGGGTGATCGCGGAAATGACGCCGAGCAGGGGATCGCGCTGGGTGTAGACGCGGCGCTTCTTGCCGTGTGGCGTGAGATCGCAGGAAAACACCTGGCCGTCGTCTTTGAGCGCCTCATTGGCGCCGAAGGTCATCACGTCGGCGACGCGGCCTGCTTCGTACACGGAGTCTTTCTTGCACAGGCCGGACTCAGCGGTGATCAGATCGGCGATTTCTTCAGTACGCCGGCGGACCCTATCCGCTGCGCGCAGCAGGATCTGTGAGCGCTCGTAGCGCGTCAGCCGCGCCCGATATTGGTGTGCCCAGGCAAAGGCGCGTCGTACGTCGGCCACCGTCGCCTTGGGCACCGTGCCGACCAGTTCACCGTTGTAGGGGTTGAAAACCTCGATGATCTCCGCGCGCCGGATTTGTTCTCCGCCGATGCGCAGCGCTTCATGACGAACCTGCGGCGACGGCCAGACTTTCGCGATCGAATTCATACTGCCCTCCAGCGATAACAGACAGCTGAAGTATTGCGGAGGGCACCGTCATCGGAGTAGTGCCAGCCGCCGCCAATCGCTGAGTCCACGCCGGTCTTCTACGATCACACCCGGCCTTTCCACGGCACCAGCACGCGTTCGAGGTGACGCATCAGCAAGTCGAAGCACAGTGCAAAGAAGCCGATCACGATGATGCCCATGATCACCACGTCGCTCGCGAGAAACTCCGCGGCGTTGAGCACCATGAAGCCGAGACCGCTGGTCGACGCCACCATTTCCGCGGCGACAAGTGTCGTCCAGCCGACACCGATGCCGATCCGCATACCCGTGAAAATCTCCGGCAACGCGGACTTCAGAATCACATACAAGACCACCTGCGTGCGCGAGGCGCCCATCGAATAGGCCGCATGAATCTGCTCGATCGACACGGACCGTACGCCTGATCGCGCGGCAATTGCGAGCGGCGCGAAGATGGCCAGATAGATGAGAAAGACCTTGGAGAATTCGCCAATGCCGAACCAGATGATGATGAGCGGCAAATAGGCGAGCGGCGGCAGCGGCCGATAGAACTCGATAGGCGGATCGAAGATGCCGCGTGCAAAGCGTGAGACGCCCATCATCACGCCGATGGGAATCGCGGTCACGCAGGCTAGCGCGAAGGCGCCGAACACGCGCAGCAAGCTGATGCCGGTATGTTGCGCGAGCGTGGAGTTGGCGAAGCCTTCTGTCGCGACGTAGATGAACTTTGCGTACACCGCTTGCGGCGACGGCAGAAAGAGCGGCTTGATCCAATGCAGGTTAGTCGCGACAAACCACAGCCCGATGAACAGAGAGACCGTGATGAGGCTTGTGACGACGCTGCTGCCCTGGCCGGGCACGCCGAACGTGTCGCCAGGCCGTGCGGGTTTCTTGGCGAGCAGTCGTGGACGTCGACCGGGTGTGCGTGGAGGCTCCATCGGCGTGTCGGATCCGAGCGAGGCTTGCTGGCCGTGCGCCAGTGCATGAGCCCGTTTTGAACTAAACATGTGTCACCTCGGCTTCGGCGGCGTGCATTTTCTCGTCGCCGTAAATGATGCTGAGCACGCGTTCGCGCATGTCGATGAAATCGGGGCTCGACTTGATGGCGCGCGCGTCGCGCGTCTCCAGAAAGCGTCGATTGAAATCCAGTTCGTAGGTATGCGTGATGCGCCCGGGGCGCGGCGACATCACGATCAGGTGGCTGGCCAGAAAGAGCGCTTCTTCCACGCTGTGCGTGATGAAGAAGAACATCTTGTTCGTTTTCGTCCAGACGTCGAGCAGCAGTTCCTGAATGGTTTCGCGGGTCAACGCGTCGAGTGCGGCCATCGGCTCGTCCATCAGCAGCATGGCGGGGTCGCAGGTCAGCGCGCGGGCGATGCCCACACGCTGCTGCATCCCGCCGGAGAGCTGATAGATCATGTGCTTGTGAAAGTCCTGCAAGCCGACCAGCGCGAGATTGCGCGCGGCGATGTCGCGCCGCTGCGCTTTCGGCACGCCCTGAAGCTTCAGACCGAACTCGGCGTTGTCGATCACGTTGAGCCACGGCAACAGGGCATGCTTCTGGAACACGACGCCACGGTCGGCACCCGGTCCGGCGATCGGCGAACCGCCGAGCAGCAACTCGCCGCTGGTCGGCGCGATGAAGCCCGCCATCAGCGAGAGCAGGGTGGTCTTGCCGCAACCCGATGCACCGAGCGCGACGACGAAGTCGCCCGAGTTGATCGTCAGATTGATGTTGTCGAGCGCATGCACCGTCTGGCCGGCCTTGCGCCCCGGAAAGACCACGCTCACATTCTTGACTCTCATGCTTTCCATGTTGCCTCCTGATTCGACGGAACCGGCCTACGTCATTTGAGTTTCATTGCCGCTTCGGCGTAAGCCGGGGTCACGAACTTAGAGTAATCGGGCAACACCGCGCTGATCTGCTTCTGATCCTTCAGGAAGTTGGCCGTGTCCTTCAGCGCGAAGGTGGCGCGGCCCGCACTGCCGCCGCCCAGCCATTGCGATGAGGCCTGCTCCTGGAGCGTCGGGAACGCATAGAGCGAGAGGGATTCCGGCACGTCGGCCGGCGAGCCGCCGATCATCTTGGCGATGGCCGTGGCCTGCGGCGAAGTCGCATTCCATTGCGCCGTGTTCTTGCGGTATTGATCGTCGGCATCGGCGATGGCTTTCACGAGTTTTGCCATGAAGTCCTTATGCGCCTCGCCCCATTGACGGTCGACAGCAATGCCGTCGAAGGTCGGTTTGCCGAGCTTCGACAGATCGCCGGACGTAATCAGGACCTTGCCGTTCTTCTTCAATTGCGCGAGCGCGGGGTCCCACACGTAAGCGGCGTCGATATCGCCGCGCTCCCACGCTGCGACCAGCTGATTCGGCTGCATGTTGAGGATCTTCACCTCGGACGGATTGATGCCCCAATGCTGCAGCGCGAACATGGTGTGATAGTGCGTCGTCGATACGAACGGCACGCCGATCGTCTTGCCCTTCAGATCGGCTGGTTTGGTGATGCCGGAGCCGTTGCGTACGACCATCGCCTCGGCCTGGTTGATGTTGTCCAGAATCCAGAAGAGCTGCAGGTCGAGGCCCTGGCTGACTGCGGCGGCGAGCGGGCTCGAACCGATCACGCCGACCTTCACGTCGCCCGACGCCATGGCGGTCGCGACCTTCGCGCCGGATTCGAACTGGCGCCAGTTGATCTTGTAGCCCGTGTCCTTCTCGATGGAGCCGCTCGCGATCGCGACGACCCATGGGTCGACGATCTGTTGATAGGCTATCGTGACCTCCTTGTCCTGCGCGTGACTGGCTGGCGCCACCACGCAGGCGAGTGCTGCGAATGCCGCTACCGTCATGCGGCGCGTCAGATGGCCGAACCAGCGGGACAGCTTTTGGGGGTTGTCGCTTTTCATCGTAGGTCTCCAGAATGGCCGTGCAGGCACGCGAGTACACGTGAATCCAACCTTCGCCGACGGGGGCTTGTCCCAATCGCCGACAATGGGGTGATGCGAGTATCGTCAGTAAAAAATGTTGCGGGTTAGGGCCAGACGTAGCTGATCGTTGAGTCCACACCCTTGCACCAGAGTGGGCCGTTGCGCCGATCTCGCCGTCAGCCGCCCGGGCTGGTGGCTCACGCTTTTTTGCGCGTTCACAATGCCGGTGTCCGCCTTTGCGCGGGCGGGCTCCGCCTATAAAAATCAGGAGAAAGCATGGCAAGTCGCACCTCGGTGGCCCTATGGACCCAGCGGTTCCAGCGCTCACCCGAGTCGAACATGAGCCTCCAGGGTCAGATTCGCCAGATGCTGGTGGCCGCGATTCTGGACGGCCAACTGCTGCCGAATCACGCGCTGCCGTCCAGCCGGGAGCTGGCCGACCAATTGAGCGTTGCGCGCAATACGGTCGTGTTGGCTTACCAGCAACTGGTTGAGGAGGGCTATCTGCTTTCGCGTGAGCGCAGCGGGCATTTCGTCAACCCGGCCATCCTCGAGGGGCGGCACGAATTTGCGCCGCTGCAGACGGTCCCCGGACAGGCGGCCAATGAGGCGCTCGCGCGGCCGGATTGGGATCAGCGCGTCAGAAGACGGCCGTCCTCGCAGCGCAATATCGTCAAGCCGGGCAATTGGCTGAGCTACGAATACCCCTTTATCTACGGGCAGTTCGACCAGTCGCTGTTTCCGACCAACGACTGGCGCGAATGCTGCATGAAAGCGCTGTCGGTGATGGAGATTCGCAACTGGGCGCCGGATCTGATCGAACGCGATGACGAGTCGCTGATCCAGCAGATCCGCACACGAGTGCTGCCGCGGCGCGGCGTGTTTGCGATGCCCGACGAAATCGTCGTGACGATCGGCTGCCAGCAGGCGCTCTATCTGATCGCGGATCTGCTCGCGAGCGAGCGGACCACGATTGGTTTCGAAAACCCCGGCTATCCGGATGCCCGCAATATCTTCGAGAACCGCAATGCGCGGCTGCAGCCGCTGCCTGTGGATAGCGGCGGCGTGCGCCCGGCCGAGGACGCCGATCTGCTCGCGCAATGCGATTACGTCTATGTGACGCCGAGTCATCAGTGCCCGACCACGGCCACCATGCCCATCGAGCGGCGTCATGCGCTGCTGGAACAGGCGCAGGCCCATGACTTCGTCCTGATCGAGGACGACTACGAGAGTGAAAACAACTTCTCAGGCACACCGCATCCGGCGTTGAAGAGCCTGGATACCGCAGACCGGGTGATCTATATCGGCAGTTTGTCGAAGACGTTTGCGCCCGGGTTGCGGCTGGGTTATATCGTCGGGCCGCGTGAACTGGTCCGCGAATTGCGCGCGCTGCGGCGCCTGATGGTGCGGCACCCGGCGGCCTATATTCAACGCGCCTTTGCCACCTTTCTGGCGCTCGGGCACCACGATGCGCTGCTGCGGCGGCTCGCTCACGCCTATCGGGAACGCGCGCAGGCGCTGATGACGGCGCTCGACACGCACCTTCCCGAAGCGCGTTATCTGCCGGTCGGCGGTGGCGCGTCGTGCTGGGTCGAAGGGCCGCCGTGGCTCGATGCGACACAGCTCGCCGCGGATGCGCAGGCACACGGCATCCTGATCGAGCTGGGGCGGGTTTTCTTCATGACGGGACTCGAGCAGAACCACTGCTTCCGGATGGGCTTTTCGGCCATCAAGCTCGAAAAGATCGATGAGGGCGTGCGCCTGCTCGCGGAGCTCGTGCGCGCGCAGCAGCCCGAGGAGTAGGCGGGTGGCGCGCTAGAACGTTTTAGCGAGCTGCTGAGCGGCCTCCTGCAGGCGCGGCACGAACTCGAGTGCGCGTGACAGCGGCGCCCGCGAAACCGGCGCATGAACGGCGATCGCCGCGATGCAGGTATTGTTCTCATCCATCACCGGCGCGGCGACACACGCGATACCGGCGACAAATTCCTCATTGTCGATGGCGATGCGCTTGTGCGCGGTGCGGTCGAGTTCCGCTTCGAGCAGTTCGGGGTCCGTGATGGTATTCGGCGTGAAGCGTTCGAGCTTCAGTGTGCGGACGAGGGCGCTGCGTTGTTCGCGCGGCAGCATGGCCAGCAGCAGCTTGCCGCTGGCGCTGCAATGCGCTGGTACGTGCGAGCCGGGCTTGAGATCGAGCCGCAATGGCCAGGGCGCTTCGAGCCGGTCGAGGTAGAGCACCTCGGTTTCGTGCAGCATCGTGAGGTTGCAGGTCTCGCCGAGATCGGCCACCAGATTCGACAGGATCGCATGCCGCAACCGGCGGGCACCCGAGTGCATCATGACGCCAAGACCGAGTTGCGCGAGACGTGGCCCGATCACGTAGGCATTCTTCTGACCGGGTTCGCGGATCACGAGACCGCCGGCTTCAAGCGAAGCCAGCATGCGATGCAGCGAAGCCTTGGGCAGATCGACGTCCTGAGCAATGTCGGCTAGCGACACCGGACCTTCGGCGCGGACGAGATGTTCAAGCAGGGCGAACGCGCGCAGGGTGGGAGTATCCGCTTTAGTCATGGTGCCGTTCCGGAAAATGGATCGGCGTCATTGTACCGTGTGCCTTTGTCGGCCAAGGTTTTCGCAGGATTGGGGCAGATCCGGCGTGTAATTCCAGCGCAGATCATCCCGTTTTTCGGAATGCGCTACTGCCGGAATGTCTTGGCGGTTTCCTCCGCGGCCAGCCGCAGATCGGGCAGGAAGGCCAGCAGATCGTCGAGTACCACCCGCCCGACGGGCGCCTGGACGGCGATGGCCGCGCACGCGCGATTGCGATCCAGCATGACCGGCACCGCGATTGCGATGAGTCCCTGCAAATGTTCCTGATTGTTGATCGCGAGCTGGCGTCGCCGCGTGATGGTCAACTCCTTGCGTAACTCGCCGCGATCCGTAATCGTCCGCTCGGAATAGGCGCGCAGCGGCAAGGTTTCGATAACCCGTTCGCGCCGGTCTTTGGGAAGAAAGCTGAGCAACAGCTTGCCGCTTGCCGAACAGTGCAGCGGCACGTGCGAGCCCGGTTGAAGGTGCATGCGCAGTGGCCACTCCGTTTCGACCCGGTCCACATAGACCACGTCGTTGCCGGCCAGCATCGTCAGATTGCAGGTCTCGCCGATTTTGGCCACCAGCTGTTCAAGCAGCACATGGCGGGCAGCGGCCGGGCCCGCATGCATCAGCACATTGACCGCCAGCATACGCACGCGCGGCGAACACTCATACAGCCGGTCGCCGGCGCTGCGCGTGACCAGCCACGCATCCATCAACTGCACCAGAATGCGATGCACGGTCTGCTTGGGCAGTTCGAGGGCATGGACGAGATCCGTCATGGAAAGCGGGCCGCTTGCCTCAGCCAGAGTTTCGAGTACGCGAAATGCGCGTACGGCCGCCGCATTCGATTGATTCGAAGTCGTCACGCTGTCTCCTCGATGTCGTAGTTATAAGTTGGATTGTGCATCGGTCTGTTTAGTTTTCGGGACTATGGAAAGTCCCGAATTTCGCACTTTTCGATTCTGGCCCGCTTAGCGCAAGGGATAGTTCAAAAAACGGGACTCCGAAGCAGGTACGGCTCACTAGATTGGTACCAACGCCAATTTTTTCAGTCCGGAGTGAACCGTATGAACGTTAGGGCCACAGAAGCGGAAGCTGCGCACGCTGCTACACATAACGAAGTCGAACGCGTTGTTGCATCACTGGTTGCGCGTGCGCGCGCCGCACAGCGCGAATTCGAGGTCGCGGGGCAGGAGGTGCTCGATGCCGCAGCCGACGCCGCCGCGTGGGCGATCATGGAGCCCGCCCGCAACCGCCAGCTTGCCGAGCTGGCGGTGCGCGACACCGGTCTCGGCAACGCGGACGACAAGTTCCGCAAGAACTATCGCAAGACGCTCGGTCTGTTGCGCGATTTGCGCGGGCAGAAGACCACGGGGGTGATCGCGCGTCATGAGGCCACCGGCATCGTCGAGATCGCGCGGGCGGTCGGCGTGGTGGCGGCGATCACGCCGTCCACCAATCCGGCGGCCACGCCAATCAACAAGATCGTCAACGCGCTCAAATGCGGCAATGCAGTCATCGTGGCGCCTTCTCCGAAGGGCTATTCGTCGTGCGCGCTGCTGATCGAATTCATTCATGCGCAATTCGCCAGAGTCGGGCTCGCGGCTGACCTCGTCCAGATGTTGCCCGCGCCGATCAGCAAGGCGGCCACCGCCGAACTGATGCGGCAGTGCGACCTGGTCGTGGCGACCGGCTCGCAGGCGAATGTGCGGATGGCCTACGCCAGCGGAACGCCCGCGTTCGGCGTGGGCGCAGGGAACGTTGCGTCGATCGTCTCGGCATCCGCCGATTTGCACGATGCAGCGCACAAGATCGCGCGCTCGAAAACGTTCGACAACGCCACGAGCTGTTCATCCGAAAACAGTGTTGTGATCGAAGACGCGGTGTACGCGGACATGCTGGCCGAACTGACTGCCTGCGGTGGAGTGATGCTCGATGCCGCGCAAAAGGCGCAATTGCAGGGCGCCCTGTGGTCGAACGGCAAGCTGGCGGCACACTGCACCGCGCGCTCGGCCACGGCGATTGCACGCGCGGCGGGCCTCGACGACATTGCCGCACTTGAGCCTGCTTTCCTGATGGTGGAGGAAACCGGCTTCGGCGCCGATTACCCCTTCTCGGGCGAGAAGCTCGCGCCGGTGCTGACCGTTTATCGCGCGCAGACTTTCGACGCCGCTGCCGACATCGTACGCGGCATTTACGCCTACATGGGCGCAGGACACTCGGTCGGCCTGCATTCCAGCGACTCGGGTCAGGCGGAGCAGCTCGGTTCGACGCTGCCGGTTGCGCGCGTGATCGTGAATCAGGCGCATTGCCTTGCGACCGGCGGCAACTTCGATAACGGCTTGCCATTCTCGCTTTCGATGGGATGCGGAACGTGGGGCCGCAACAATTTCTCGAGCAACCTCAACTTTCAGCATTACCTGAACATCACGCGCGTGGCGTACCCGATCGAAGAGCGCGTCCCGGAACTGGACGACGTACTCGGGGATTTCTTCGTGAGGTATGGCAAATGACGACGCCTCACACTATCCGTGCGCTGATCGACGCGCGTGCTGCGCAGTGTCCCGACAAGCCATTCCTGCTGGCCGCGCCTGAATGTGCTGAAGACGGCGGCGCTGTGCTGCGGCCCGACGTGCTGACCTTCGCGGAACTGCGCGACGACTGCCGTGCGCTCGAGACGGTTTTCCAGGAAGCAGGCTTGCAGGCCGGCGATGTCGTGTCGGTCTTCATGGGCAACGGCATCCATACGGCAAGGCTGCTGCTCGCGGCGATGTACAGCGGGCTCGTCGCCAATCCGCTCAATCTCTTGTGTCAGCCGTCGCAGTTGCGCTACATCGTGGAGCATTCGGACACGCGCATGGTTTTCGTTTCCGGCGAGACGCACGCGGCGATGTCGGGCGCGATCGCGGAGTTGCGCGAGCAGGGATTGACCCGCGACATCGCGTTGTTGCGGACGTCGCCCGATGCCGATGGTGCACCGGTGCCGACCTCCGTCGAACCCGTGCTGGCGGAAACGGCAGTGTCTTTGGATGTGCACGCAAAACCAGCCCAGCGCGTGTCACGTGTGACATACGAGGCGCACGCGAAACATACAGACGCCTGGGATACCGAAGCGCCGTCAAGCGGTGACCCGGCCGCAAGTGATGTAGCGCTGCTGATGTACACGTCCGGCACTACAGGCGCCCCAAAGGGTGTTCTGCTGGACCAGCGAAACCTGCTGGCCAATGCGCGCAATATCTCGCGCGAGCATCGGCTCGGCACCGGCGACCGGGTGTTCGCCGCGTTGCCGCTTTATCACATCAATGGTCTCGTCGTGACGCTGCTTGCGCCGCTTTTTCATGGCGGGTCGGTGGTCATGGCGCCGCGATTTTCCGCGCGCACTTACTGGCGCGATGTCGCGCGCCACGGTTGCACATGGATCAACGTGGTGCCGACGATCGTCGCCTATCTGCTCAACAACGACGAACCGTGCACGGCCGATCTGTCCGCGCTGAGATTTTGCCGCAGTGCGTCGGCGGCGCTGCCGGTCGAGCATCACCGCGCGTTCGAGGCGCGTTTCGGAATCGGCATCATCGAAACGATGGGCATGACCGAAACCGCTGCCCCCATGTTCAGCAATCCATACGACCCGGCAAGCCGGAGAATCGGCAGCATCGGCCTGCCGTCAGGCGGCGAGGCGAAGGTGATCGACCGTGACGGCCGCGAATGCGCAGCCGACGAATGCGGCGAACTGGTGCTGCGTGGCGAACAGGTCATGCGCGGCTATTACAAGCGCGCGGGAGAGACGCGTGCGGCCTTTACCGCCGATGGCTGGCTGCGCACCGGCGACCTCGGCTATCGCGACAGCGACGGTTATTTCTACATCAACGGCCGTGCAAAGGAATTGATCATCAAGGGCGGCGAAAACATCGCCCCGCGCGAGATCGATGAAGCGTTGCTCAAACACCCCGGTGTGCTGGATGCGGCGGTGGTGGGCGTGCCGGATTCCGCTTACGGCCAGGAGATCGTCGCCTTCATCGTGCCTCGCATTTCAGAGGGGCCGGGCGCGCTCGATATCGCGGATCTGCGTGAGCACTGTCTGCGCGAACTGGGCCGCTACAAGACACCGAAGGAGTTTCGCTTCATCGCGGAACTGCCTCGTGGACCGTCGGGCAAGGTGCAGCGCCTGAAGCTCGTGCCCACCTGACGGCGCATGTATCGGCATGCGCAGCGGCATGCCCGGAGCGCGCCAGCAAGCAGAGGAGGGCGCGAGTCGAGGCGCACGCGACGCGACGCAGTACGACGTACAGATCGAGCGATCACAGACGCCCCCGGCGTCACATAAGAGACACAGGAGACAGCATGCAAACGCACAAGCGGCGTGTGAAGACGCGCCACATCATCCTGGCCGTCATGTGCCTGATGTATTTCATCTCGTACATCGACCGTGTGAATATTGCCGTGGCCGGTCCTATCATCCGGCATGAAATGGGTCTGACGACGGTCCAACTCGGCCTCGTGTTTTCCGCTTTCGCTTATCCATACGCGTTCATGCAGGTCATCGGCGGCTGGCTGTCGGACAAGTACGGGCCGAAGCTGGTGTTGACGGTGCTGTCGCTGATCTGGGGGGCGGCGACGCTCGCTACCGGCTTCGCCGGCAGTGTGGCAATGCTCGTCGCGTTGCGCTTCGCGTTGGGCATCGGCGAGGGCGGCGCGTTTCCGACGGCGACGCGTGCCTTTACCTACTGGATGCCGGTGGCGGAGCGGGGTTTCGCTCAAGGTATTACCCATAGCTTTGCCCGCCTCGGCGGCGCGGTCACGCCGCCGCTCGTGCTCGCGGTGGTCGTGGCGGGCGGCTGGCGCGACGCATTCATTCTGCTCGGCGTGGCGAGTCTCGCGTGGACGGTGCTGTACCTCTGCGTCTTTACGAACTCACCGGAGCAGAACCGGCGTGTGACGCCTGAGGAAACGGCCGAGATCGGCTATCGCGCGGGCGACTGCGAACGCGCCAAGCGTGCGGCCACGCCGTGGCGCAAGCTGATCCGTCGTATGTGGCTCGTCACGTTCGTCGACTTCTGCTACGGCTGGCTGCTGTGGGTGTATCTGACCTGGTTGCCTTCGTATTTGAAGGAAGCCCGCGGCTTCGATCTCAAGCAACTGGCGCTGTTCACGGCGCTGCCGCTGCTCGCGGGCGTGATCGGCGATACGCTGGGCGGCGTCGTTTCGGACCGGCTTTACAAGCGCACCGGCCGGCTGCGCTTTGCGCGCTGCGCCGTGCTGGTGGTGGGCATGGGCGGCTCGCTCGTGTTTCTGCTGCCGATGGTGTCTGCGACCAATCCGCTGATGGCGGTGCTGTACCTGTCGGCGTCGTTCTTCTTTCTTGAGATCACGAATCCGGTGTTGTGGACTTTGCCGCTTGACATCGGCGGTCGCTACGCGGGCACGGCGGGCGGAATGATGAATACGGGCTTCGGCGTCGCCGGCATGATCTCGCCCGTCGTGTTCGGCTATCTGATTGAGACGACGGGCAGTTATAACGTGCCGTTCACGATTTCGGCATGCTTGCTCGGGGTGGGGATCGTGGCGGCGTTTTTCATCGATCCGGCGAGGACCGTCGAGGCCGACGAGGAGCGCGAGCGGCTCGAAGGCCGGCCGCTGGACAGCATGCCCGCGTTTCTCCAGGCGGGCGCCGCGGTGCGGTTGGAGCGGCATCATCTGCGCCGTCCGCTGCGCTGGTGGAGATAGGGTGTTCAGGTGAATGGGCGGACGGCAGACGGCTCCGCCCATGGCATGCCGCGGTTCGCGCATAAATAGGCGGCTCCGTCTCCTTGCTGTGCCCTCATCCTGAGCGCCGCGCCGCAAACAGTAAAATGAAAATAGTTGCGGCGTTGCTGCGTTTTTCTTATGAAAATCGCCCCCCTCGGTGTGCGGGCGTGATCGCGGCAATTTGGATAGACTGGGCGGCGTCGCCCGGCTCGATCGATCCACCGAACCGTGGCCACAAGCAACGGATAAGAAATGGAGACTCCCATGAAAACAGGATTCATCGGTCTCGGCGTGATGGGGCAGCCAATGGCGCTCAACCTCGCGCGCGCTGGCACCCCACTGGTCGTGTGGAACCGTACACCGGACCGTTGCGCCGCGTTGCGCGACGCAGGCGCGCAGATTGCGGACAGCGCCGCCGACGTCTTCCGGCAAGCCCACATCGTCATCCTGATGATGGCGACGGATACGGCGCTCGACGCGGTGCTCGGCCGCCACACTGCGGATTTCGCAACGAACGTCGCACAGCACATCATCGTGCACATGGGCACGACATCGGCCGACTATTCGCGTGGTCTCGAAACCGACATCCGCGCGGCAGGCGGACAGTATGTCGAGGCGCCCGTCTCGGGCTCGCGCAAGCCGGCCGAAGCGGGTCAACTGGTGGCGATGCTGGCGGGCGAACTGGCGGCCGTCGAAGAAGTGCGTCCACTTCTCAAACCGATGTGCCACGAGACGGTGATCTGCGGCGCGGTGCCCGCGGGGATTCTGATGAAACTGTCGATCAACACGTTCCTGATTCCGATGGTGACCGCGCTTGCCGAGGCGGCGCATCTTGCGCGAAGCTACGGGCTCGACATGAAGCAATTTCAGGCCGTGCTCGACGCCGGCCCGATGGCAAGCAACGTTTCGCGCGTGAAGGTCGACAAGCTCGTGAACGAGGATTTCACGGTGCAGGCCTCGATTGTCGACGTGCTGAAGAACAACCGGCTTGCGGCTGAGGCGGCGCGCCATGCGAATCTTGCGTCGCCGCTGCTGGATGTCTGCTTTGATCTGTACACCGAGACCGTTGAGTTGGGTCATGGTCAAGCCGATATGGCGGCCGTTGTGCGTGCGATCGAAGCGCGCACCGAGGCGAGGGAAAACGCAAAGGGCGCATCTGCTTGAGCGTCCCGGCACCGCTTCCCGCACTTGCCATGCTCCTTTTTCATTGAACCTACGCCGGGTTTCTCAATGTCCAAGACCAAACCAGAAGACTCGCTCGACGCACCGGCCACCGGGATCCGCAAAGGTCTCACCAACTATGGTGACAGCGACTTCTCCCTGTTCTTGCGCAAAGCCTTCATCAAAGGGGCGGGCTATACCGACGAAGCACTGGATCGACCGGTAGTCGGCATCTGCAACACCGGCAGCGCTTACAACCCGTGCCACGGCAACGCGCCGCAACTGATCGAGGCAGTCAAGCGCGGCGTGATGCTGGCCGGCGGCTTGCCGATGGACTTTCCGACCATTTCCATCCACGAGAGTTTTTCGCAGCCGACCAGCATGTACCTGCGTAATCTGATGTCGATGGATACCGAGGAGATGATCCGCGCCCAGCCGATGGACGCGGTTGTGCTGATCGGGGGCTGCGACAAGACTGTGCCGGCGCAGTTGATGGGCGCGGCATCGGCGAATATTCCCGCCATCCAGTTGATCACAGGCTCCATGCTGACCGGTTCGCACCGCGGCGAGCGCGTGGGTGCGTGCACCGATTGTCGCCGCTACTGGGGCAAATTCCGCGCCGACGAGATCGATAGCGCGGAAATTGCCGCTGTGAACAACCAGCTGGTGGCCAGCGTCGGCACCTGTTCGGTGATGGGCACGGCCAGCACCATGGCGTGTGTGGCAGAAGCACTGGGGATGACCGTGCCCGGCGGCGCGTCGCCGCCGGCCGTGACGGCCGATCGTATCCGTATCGCGGAGGAGACCGGCGCCCAGGCCGTGCGAATGGCACGCAGTGGCCTGACGATCGACAAGATACTGACCGCCGATGCATTCGAGAATGCCATGCGCGTGTTGCTGGCGATTGGTGGCTCGACCAATGGCATCGTGCATCTGACCGCGATTGCGGGACGCATGGGACTGGATGTCGATCTGAAGGCGCTGGATCGCATGGGTCGAGAAACGCCGGTGTTGCTGGACCTGAAACCGTCCGGCCAGCATTACATGGAAGACTTCCACCACGCCGGCGGCATGGCGACGTTGCTGCGCGAACTCAAGCCGCTGCTCAAGCTCGACGCGATGACTGTCACCGGGCGTAGCTTGGGGGAAGAGATCGAACTGGCCGGTCCCGGCTTCGAACAGGACGTGGTACGCACAATCGCCGATCCGATCTATCCGCAAGGCGGTATTGCCGTCCTGTATGGCAACCTCGCGCCAGGCGGCGCGATCATCAAGCAATCCGCTGCCGATGCCAGACTGATGGAGCACGAGGGACGCGCAGTGGTGTTCGAGAACGGCCAGGACATGGCCGAACGCATCGACTCGGACGATCTCGACGTTACAGCCGACGATATTCTGGTGCTGAAGAATATCGGCCCGAAAGGCGCGCCGGGCATGCCCGAGGCCGGTTATATTCCGATTCCGAAAAAACTGGCGCGTACCGGCGTCAAGGACATGGTGCGCATTTCCGACGGGCGTATGAGCGGCACCGCTTTCGGCACTATCGTGTTGCACGTGACGCCTGAGGCGGCCGTTGGTGGGCCGTTGGCCTATGTTCAGAACGGCGATCGTATCCGGCTCAGCGTAGCCGCGCGCGAAATCATTCTGCTGGTGTCGGACTCCGAACTGGCGCGCCGTGCGGCCGCTGCACCCGTAGAGGTACCGACGGCCGAACGCGGGTATCGGAAACTGTTCCTCGATACGGTGCTGCAGGCCGATCAAGGCGTCGATTTCGATTTCTTGCGCGCGGCGAGGATTCACGACACGACGCCGAAGGGTTAGAGGCTGCGTGCGGCACCGCGATCCAGATTTCATTTGGGAAGAGTCACCAGTACGAATACGCCATCCTTGCCTTTTCGATTTGTTTAACTATAGTGTTAAATATCAACCAAAAGGTTTATAAAAGGAGGCAATCATGAACGAACCGTTTCATCGTCCTTCGCTGGGTGCGTCGGTGTACTACAAGGACCCGTTTGCCGCGCTCGACTGGCTCGAGAATGCGTTCGGCTTCGAGCGTCAACTGGTGGTCACGGATAGCGACGGCCAGTTGGGCCACTCGGAAATGCGTTTCGGCGACAGCTACGTGATGATCTGCCGCGAATGGTCGGAAGACGCTGCGAGCCCGGCTTCGATCGGCGGCAAGAATACACAGTCGGTACACGTGCAACTGCGCGAAGGGATCGATGAACATTGCGCTCGTGCGCGTGCTGCAGGCGCTGTGATCACGCGCGAACCGGCGGATCAGTTCTATGGCGACCGCGTCTATGCAGCGCGCGATCCGGAAGGGCATGTCTGGAGCTTCGGCCAGACGGTTCGCGAGGTGTCGCGCGAGGAAGCAGAGCGTGTGAGCGGCCTGAAAATCGAAGGGTGGGTATAAGCGATGGGACTGCCTGCCAGCGTCTCGCTCGACCGCACTCTGGCTGCACTGGCCGACCCGAATCGGCGTCAGGTGGTCGAACTGCTCAGCCAGCAACCGATGCGCGCGGGTGAACTCGCGCAAGCAACCGGTCTCTCGCCGCAGGCAATGAGCCGGCATTTGCGTGTGCTGCGCTCGAGCGAACTGATCGAGGAATCGCACGACGGCGTCGATGCGCGCGTGCGTCTCTACGTGCTGAGGTCGGCGCCAATGAACGAGTTGAAGGCATGGCTCGAACAGACCGAAGCCTTATGGTCCGAGCAATTGCTGTCGTTCAAGGCGCATCTGGAGCAGCAGGAATGAGTTCTCGCGTGCAGGTGTCGCTACGGGTCGCGGCAACGCCGAAGCGCGCGTTCGAAGTGTTTACGCGTGAGATCGGCAGATGGTGGCGTCCGAATGGCCTGTTTCAGTTCACGCCGCAAGGCGCGGGTGTGTTGTCGTTCGAGCAGGCTGCGGCGCCTCACACGCCCGGAGAGCACGGCCGTCTGATCGAAACGCAGCCGGACGGCAGCGTGTTCGAGATCGGCCGCGTGACGGCCTGGGAGCCGGGCGAGCGTTTGGCATTCGGCTGGCGTCAGGCCAGTTTCACCGACGCGCAGCACACTCAGGTCGAAGTGCGTTTCGAAGCGGTGGGCGACGAAACACGCGTGACGGTGGAGCATCGCGGCTGGGATACGGTGCCGCAGGAGCATGTCGCACGCCACCATTTCCCCGAGCGCGTGTTTCTGTTGCGGCATGGCGAATGGTGGCAGGTGTTGCTGGCTTCGCTACGGACTGAAGTGCAATCGGCTGCGCCGCCGGGCTGAATGGCTGCGCGTGCGTCGTACGTTCTCGTCAGCGCGTGGCGATCGCGGCGGCAACACCGGCCATGACCGTAGCGCTGGCGCGGTTGGTGAACTTCACCGCGCGGCGCGTGTTCAGCAATTTGCGCGCACGTGTGGCGAGCAGCGCCCAGCCGAAGTCGACGGCCATCAGTACGATCAGCATGGTGAGCGTGAGTTCGAACCAGGCGACGGTGCCGATGCGCGACAGATCGATGATGGTCGGCAGCAACGCGAGGTAGAACATCATGATCTTCGGATTGCCGAGCGTCACCAGCAGGCCGGCGATGAACATGCGCCACGGCGACTGGCCGCTCGGCAGGTCGCTGCCTTGCACGTCGGCCGGTGCGCGCCACATCTTCCAGGCAAGGAACAGCAGATAGGCGACGCCGACAAATTTCAGCACGATAAACACCATGCCGAAGCTGCGCGCGATCACGGCCAGGCCGGCCACCGCGCAGGTGAGCCACAATGCTTCGCCGAGCCACATCGCGGCGAGAAACGGCAAGACGTCGCGAAAGCCGTTGGTCAGCACGCGCGCGACCAGCGCGGCGATGCTAGGACCGGGCGTGCCGGCCGCGATGATCAGCGCCAGTGCGAAGACGAGCAAAGCAGATAGCGACATAGTGTCCCTCCACGAAATTCAGTGCGCGCGCAACCATCGGCTCAGTGTGCGCGCAACCTTCGGTTTAATGAGCGCGCAACCTTCGGTTGACGAAGCGCCACACGGCGCTCACCAGCAGCGATCCGACACCGAGCGAGACGCCCAGCAGCACGATCGAACTCATATGATCGCGTACCAGTGGCACGTTGCCGAACAGATAACCGGCCGCCACCAGCGACACGATCCACAGCGCCGCGCCGGCGGTGACGAACGACACGAAACGTGCAAACGTCATGCGCGAAACACCGGCGACGAACGGCGCGAACGTGCGCACGACGGCAATGAACGGCGACAGCAGAAAGGTCAGGCCGCCGCGTGCTTCGTAAAACGCGTGCGCTTTACGCAGTGCGTTCTTGTCAAGCCAACGGTAGTCGGCGGTATAGACTTTTTCGCCGATGGCGCGGCCGATCGCATAGTCGACGATGCTGCCGGCCACCGTTGCGGCGAACAGCACGGGGATCACGAGCCAGACGTTCAGCGCGCCTGTCGCGGCGAGACCGCCGCAGATGAAGATCAGCGGATCGCCAGGCAAAAAGAATAGCGGCAGGAAACCGATTTCGACGAACACGACGAGGAACAGCATCGCGTAGACGGCTGTGCCGTATTGCACGATCAAACCGCTCAGGTGCTGGTCGAAGTGCAGGGCGACCTGCAGCACATGCATGAGATCCATCGTGGTTAGAAAGGGATTTGGGTGTTCGGGATTTTAGTCCCGTCGCGGCATGGGCACTTGTTTATTTCTCGGTGCGGATGTCAATATCGGGGTGTGATTTCCAGAATCGCGCCCGAATAAATTTAAGAAACCCCTATGCAACACACTTCCAGCCTCACGTTCCGCTTTGCCGCGCCGCACGATGCGGATGCTATCCGTATGATCGAATTCGAGGCCGGCCAGCGCTTTGTCAGCGTCGGCATGACGGGTATCGCCGATGCACCGCCGATGGAGCTGGAACTTGTTCGCCGCAAGATCGACGCGCAGCAGATCATCGTTGCCGTGGAAGCTGATGAGACGTGTGTGGGGTTTGTGATGTTCGAGCCGCAGCCCGCGCGCTTCTATGTTCAGGAACTTGATGTGCTGAGTTCGCATGCCGGGCAACGCATCGGCGCGGCGCTGATCGAGCAGGTCGCACAACTCGCGCGTGCGCAACAGATAACGCAACTCATTTTGTCGACGTTTCGCGAGGTGCCGTGGAACGCACCGTACTATCGGCGGCTCGGCTTTCGCGATATCGAGGAGGCCGATCTGGATGCGGCACTGATCGCGCGGCGCGATGCGCACATCGCGCGCGGACTCGACGAATCGAAACGCGTGTTCATGCGGCGTGACCTTGCGTAACGCCGCATGAACCGAACGCCTTATTCCACTGCTTCCAGCGTCGGATAATCCACGTAGCCAGTTTCGCCACGTGCATAGTACGTTGCCGGATTCGGCTTGTTCAGCGGCGCATTCGTCTCGAAGCGGCGCACCAGATCCGGATTCGCGATGAACAGTTGACCCCACGCCACCGCGTCCGCTTCACCCGCGTCGAGTACGTGCTGCGCGGTTTCCTTGGTGAACTTTTCGTTCGCGACGTACGGGCCGCCGAATGCCTTCTTCAGTTGCGGGCCGAGGCGGTCGTCGCCGAGTGCTTCGCGGGCGGCGATGAACGCGATCTTGCGCTTGCCGAGTTCGCGTGCCACGTAACCGAATGTGGCTGCCGGATCCGAATCGCCCATGTTGTGCGAGTCGCGACGCGGTGCGAGGTGCACGCCGACACGGTTCGCACCCCAGACGTCGATACAGGCGTCAGTGATTTCGAGCAGCAGGCGGGCGCGGTTTTCGACCGGGCCGCCGTAGGTGTCGGTACGCTTGTTGGTGCTGTCCTGCAGGAACTGGTCGAGCAGATAGCCGTTCGCGCCGTGCACTTCCACACCGTCGAAACCTGCTGCCTTCGCGTTTTCGGCGCCCTTGCGGAACGCTTCGACCACACCCGCGATTTCGTCGAGTTCGAGTGCGCGCGGCGTCACATACGGACGCTCCGGACGCACCAGGCTCACGTGGCCTTGAGCCGGGATGGCGCTAGGCGCAACCGGCAGTTCGCCATTGAGGAACAGCGGGTCCGAAATACGGCCGACGTGCCACAACTGCAGGAAAATCTTGCCGCCGGCTGCATGCACGGCGTTCGTGACGATCTTCCAGCCTTCCACCTGCTCCTGCGACCAGATACCCGGGGTGTCGGCGTAACCGACGCCTTGCGGCGTAACGGACGTGGCTTCGCTGATGATCAGGCCTGCCGTGGCGCGTTCGGAGTAGTACTTCGCCATCAGCGCGTTCGGTACGCGGATTTCTTCAGCGCGTTGGCGCGTGAGCGGCGCCATGATGATGCGGTTCGACAACGTGATGTCGCCAATCTGGAGCGGGTCAAAAAGAGTCGGCATATGAGTTCACCTTAGGTGGCGGGCGCGTGGCCCCGGCCTTAAAAAAACTGCATGATGAAATAAGCGAAAAAACGCGGCGATGCGGATGAAGCGCTCAGAGCTGGCTGTTCATGTGCTCGAGAAAGGCTTGAATGACTGCCTCATTGCGTTTGAAAAACACCCATTGACCGACCCGCTTCGACGTAACGAGACCGGCGCGCTGCAACGCGGCAAGGTGCGCCGACACGGTGGACTGCGACAGGCCGCAGTGCGCGTCGATCTTGCCCGCGCACACGCCGTGGTCGAGCGGGAGCTCCTGGTCGGAGAAATGCGCATACGGCTCGCGCAGCCAGCCGAGAATCTCCCGCCGTACAGGGTTGGCGAGCGCTTTGTGAATCGCGTCGATATCGAGCGTCATGTGGGTCGGTTTCAGGGCATCAACTTCAGATCGTCAACAACAGGCAGGCGTGGCACACGCTAGCGGCCATGCATCTGCATCGCTACAAGACGAATCATATATCGGAATTTGACGATATGCTTGAAGCCACTACTCGCTATGGGGTCGATAGATGTCGGCGCACAAATAAGCCTGCACTTCCTACGGCGCGGGACGGCGCACATGACGGCAAATATGTAAGGCATCTGTCACGTTATAGTTACGATCTATCAATAGCATTGCAAAAATCGCATTCTGTTGATGGCCGCTCTCACATATATTTTTATGTGCAGTAGGCCTGCCGACGCGGACCCATCCTGGTCCAATACACGCCACGACGTCCATCATCGGACGAAGACTATGCGCGTCGGGTGACAGTGCCAGTACATCAAAAAGAGTCCATCATGTGATTCCCCGACCGCCCGACGGCACTGGTTCGGCGATGCACCGTAGAAGCCAGACGCCGTGGAAGAACTGGTAGTGGGTATATTCCCCAAGGAGATAGTGCATGTCTAACGATGCAAAGTGCCCGTTCAATCATGCTGCCGGAGGTGGCACGACCAACCGTGACTGGTGGCCAAAGCAGCTGCGGGTGGATCTGCTTAGCCAACACTCCAGCAAGTCGGACCCGCTGGACAGCGGCTTCAACTATGCCGAGGCGTTCAAGAGCCTCGATCTCGCCGCGGTGAAGAAGGATCTTGCGGCACTGATGACCGACTCGCAGGAATGGTGGCCGGCAGACTTCGGCCACTATGGTCCATTCTTCATCCGCATGGCCTGGCACAGTGCCGGCACGTACCGCATCGGCGACGGCCGCGGTGGCGCCGGGCGTGGCCAGCAGCGTTTCGCGCCGCTCAATAGCTGGCCGGACAACGTCAGCCTCGATAAAGCTCGCCGCCTGCTGTGGCCGATCAAGCAGAAGTACGGTCAGAAAATTTCCTGGGCCGATCTGCTGATCCTGACCGGCAACGTCGCGCTCGAAACCATGGGTTTCAAGACCTTCGGCTTCGGTGGCGGTCGCGCCGACACCTGGGAGCCGGACCTGGACGTCTACTGGGGCAACGAAAAGACCTGGCTGGGCGGCGATGTCCGCTACGGCAAGGGCGCTGCCGGCAATGAGGGCGAAGGCGTGATCGTGGCCGATCCAGCACTGCACGGCAGCGAAGTCAGCCGCGACGACAACGGGCGCAACCTGGAAAACCCGCTGGGCGCCGTGCAGATGGGCCTGATCTATGTCAACCCGGAAGGTCCCGACGGCAATCCTGACCCGCTCGCCGCGGCACATGACATCCGTGAGACCTTCGCTCGCATGGCCATGAACGACGAGGAAACGGTCGCGCTGATCGCCGGTGGCCACAGCTTTGGCAAGACGCACGGCGCCGGTCCTGCCGACAATGTGGGTCCGGTACCCGAGGCTGCAGACCTCGAGAACCAGGGGCTGGGCTGGAAGAGCAGCTTCGGCACCGGCAAGGGCGCCGACGCGATCTCCAGCGGACTGGAAGTCACCTGGACCACCACGCCGACGAAGTGGGGCAACGGCTTCTTCGAGAACCTGTTCAAGTACGAATGGGAACTGACCAAGAGCCCCGCCGGCGCCAACCAGTGGGTCGCCAAGGATGCCGGCGAAACGATTCCGCACGCTTTCGATGCCTCGAAGAAGCAGCGGCCGACGATGCTCACCACCGACCTCTCGCTGCGCTTCGATCCCGCCTACGAGAAGATTTCGCGGCGCTTCCTGGCGAATCCAGACCAGCTCGCCGATGCCTTCGCCCGTGCATGGTTCAAGCTCACTCACCGCGACATGGGACCGCGCGTCCGCTATCTTGGACCGGAAGTGCCTGCTGAAGAACTGATCTGGCAGGATCCGATTCCGGCAGTCGACCACGCTCTGGTGAACGATCAGGACGTCGCCTCGCTCAAGCAGAAGATTCTGGCGTCAGGGCTGTCCGTTTCGCAACTGGTGTCGACGGCCTGGGCGTCAGCATCCACGTTCCGCGGCTCGGACAAGCGCGGCGGCGCCAACGGTGCGCGCATTCGCCTCGCTCCGCAGAAAGACTGGGCGGTCAACCAGCCCGAGCAGCTGGCGAAGGTACTGAAGGTCCTCGAAGGGATCCAGAGCGAGTTCAACGGCGCACAGTCCGGCAAGAAGGTGTCGCTGGCCGACCTGATCGTGCTGGCCGGTAGCGCCGGCATCGAGCAGGCCGCGAAAAACGGCGGCCATCAGGTGACCGTGCCGTTTGCGCCGGGACGCGCGGACGCGTCGCAGGATCAGACCGACGTGGAGTCCGTTGGCGCGCTTGAACCCGTTGCCGATGGTTTCCGCAACTATCTGAAGGGCAAGTACAGTGTCCCGGCTGAGGCGTTGCTGATCGACAAGGCGCAATTGTTGACGCTAACCGCACCCGAGATGACGGCACTCATCGGCGGCTTGCGCGCCCTGAAGGTCCAGAGCGGGCAGGATTCGCATGGTGTCTTCACCAAGCGTCCGGAAACGCTGACCAACGACTTTTTCGTCAACCTGCTCGACATGGGTACGGAATGGAAACCGGTCTCCCGTGACGTGTTCGAAGGGCGCGACCGCAAAACCGGTGAGGTGAAGTGGACCGGTAGCCGTGTCGATCTGGTGTTTGGTTCGCACGCTCAGTTGCGGGCGCTGTCCGAAGTCTATGCAAGCGAGGACGGGCAGGCGAAATTCGTTCGCGACTTTGTTGCTGCGTGGGTCAAGGTGATGAACCTCGATCGCTTCGACCTCGCCTGAGCAGGTGTGCGGGTTCCGTCAGGGTTGCTGCAACCCTGATGGAACCTTGCCTCAGCTTGCGAAGGTAATTCTGCATGTCGCGGTGCGACTCCGGTTATATCGGAGCCGCACCGTTTTTTTTTGCCCATGCCATACCGTGCAGCCTGAATGACTCGAATATTCGCGTCATTACATCAGCCTGCATGATCGTCTTCCCCCTTCCTTAGGCTTCGTAGCGGCCCACTTTGGTCCGCGGCTCGACCGTGGATTGCTTGCAGGTTTCAGTCAGTCGATTCAGGGTTTACGCGGTGCGCACATATTTGAAAAATCAAGTACACTCGGTCCCAACATGTTTGAAAAATCAAATAAATTAGCCTCTGGGACAAACCCGTGTGATGCACCTCATCTCTCCTTTGCAGATGAGGTTGCGATGCCTTGAATTGGAGCAGATCAATGAGAAACAAGATTGCACTTGAGGAACACTTTGCGACAGACCTCACTATCGAGCAGTCGAAGATTTATGCGCCTGCGCCCGTTTGGGAAATGCTGAAGTCCAATCTGATGGACATCGAGCAGCAGAGACTCGAGCGGATGGAACAGGGCGGAACCGAGTATTCAATCTTGTCGCTCAACTCGCCGGGCATTCAGGGTATCCCGGACATCAAGCAGGCGATCGATGTCGCGCGCCGGGCTAACGATGTCCTCGCAGAACATGTTGGCCGCCATCCAACCCGTTTGGGTGGATTTGCCGCGTTGCCTATGCAGGACCCCGAAGCGGCGGCACGTGAACTCGAGCGAAGCGTGAAGGATCTCGGATTCCATGGCTTCATGGTGAATGGCTTTTCCCAGGTGGGCGATGCGGAAAATGTCGTGTACTACGATGCCCCGCAGTACACCGACTTCTGGACAAATGCGGCGGCGCTCGGCAAGCCTTTCTATATGCATCCTCGCGATCCGTTGCCGTCCCGTGAACCGATCTACGATGGCTTTCCGTGGTTGACCGCCGCGACCTGGGCGTTCGCGGTTGAGACGAGTACTCACGCACTGCGACTGATGACGTCAGGTCTTTTCGACCGCAATCCTGAGTTGCAGATGATTCTTGGCCATCTCGGCGAGGGGATTCCGTTCAACATCTGGCGCGTCGACCACATTCTTCAAAAGGCGCCACGGGGATTGCCCTGCAAGCGCAGCGTGGGCGAATACCTCCGGGAGAATGTCTACGTCACGACGAGCGGGAATTTCAGAACCCAGACGCTGCTGTCCACGATGCTCGAAATGGGCAGCGACCGGATCATGTATTCGGTCGACTATCCGTTCGAAACGCATGACGAGGCGTCCCAGTGGTTCGACACATGCTCGATCAGCGAAACGGATCGCGTGAAGATTGGACGGGAAAACGCACAGCGTTTGTTCGGTCTTGAATGATGCGAGGAATAGGAGAAATCGAATGTCCGTGACTCAATTGACTCAATTGGCGCCAGCAGATGTATGGCGTAACAGAATCTATAGCGGCGGATGGAAGACCGGAGGCGCGGGTACGATCCCGGTGACCGAGAAGGCGACCGGCGCGGAAATGGGATCGATTGGTTGCGCATCGGCTGCCGACGTATCCGCCGCTGCCGCGATCGCGACTGAAGCGCAACGCGCCTGGGCCGCGACGCCAGGGCCTCAGCGAGGGGATGTGTTGCGCGAGGTCGCCCGTTTGCTGGAGGTTCACAAAGAGGAGATCGCTGTTCAGATTGTCCGCGAAACTGGGTCGATACGGCCAAAGGGGCAACTGGAGGTGAAGCTGGCGATACGCGAGATTCTCGAAGCGGCGGCCTTGGGCAGCCAGCCAACCGGGATGATCACGACAAGCGACGTTAAGGAGCGGCATAGCGTAGCGCGCAGAATTCCAATGGGCGTGGTCGGCGTTATTACTCCATGGAATTCTCCGTTCATTCTAGCGGCGCGCGCCATCGCTCCGGCGTTGGCCACCGGCAATGCAGTGCTGCTCAAGCCCGACCCTCAATCGCCGGTTAGCGGCGGCGTGTTGTATGCGCGGCTATTCGAGGCAGCGGGGCTGCCCGAGGGATTGTTCCATGTTCTTCCCGGTGCAGCGGAAACCGGTGATGCGCTGGTCCGGGATCCGCTTGTCAACATGATCAGCTTCACGGGATCCACACGGGTAGGGCAAGCGATCGGCGCAGTAGCAGGCGGCTTGCTCAAGCGAGCGAGCCTCGAACTCGGCGGCAAGAATCCCTACATCGTGCTTGATGATGTCAATGTCGAAGCTGCGGCGAGCGCGGGAGCGTGGGGATCGTTTTTGCATCAAGGGCAAGTCTGCATGTCCGCGGGCCGGCATCTCGTTCACGAACGTATTGCCGACGCCTACATTGAAAGCCTCGTCAGACGCGCCAAAGCGCTATCGGTTGGCGATCCTTTCAAGGGCAATGTCCATCTCGGTCCTATCATCAATGAACGGCAGGCTGAAAACGTCGATCGCATCGTTGCTGAGTCTGTGAGCAAGGGCGCGAAGCTTCTCGCCGGTGGGACTCGCGACGGACTGTTTTTTAACCCGACCGTTTTGGTAGACGTCGCGCCTGGGATGCCCGCGTTCGAGGAAGAGATTTTCGGTCCCGTCGCCGCGGTGACCGTGTTCAAGAACGATGACGAGGCGGTAACGCTCGCCAATCAGAACCGGTATGGCCTGGTCGCGGCAGTGGCTTGTTCGGATTTGCGTCGCGCCCAACGGATTGCGGACCGGCTGCATGCGGGCATCGTCCACATCAATGATCAGACGGTCATGCACGAGGTGTTTGGTCCGATGGGCGGTCTGGGTTTGTCAGGCAACGGGCATAACTACAGCACGCTGACCAACATCGACCAGTTTACGGAATGGCAGTGGGTGACGAGCCGCGACGAACTTCCGGCTTATCCGTTCTAGAAAGCTGTTGTGCCGGGCTAGCCGCATACGCGCACGGAGTCGCGTCGCCCGGCAACGTCGAGAAGACAGCAGTGACCCATTGGCGCACGATTTCATGCGCAAACGGAGCGAGGTGAAGCGTGACCCCCGATACTGTGCAGCGAGTCAAAAAGGCGCCTGCTTCGATCGTCGACATTGGCGCGTTGATCGATAGCCAGCCACTGAGCACCTTCCAGAAATGGATCATGGTGATGATCGGTTGCTCAGTGGTGATGGATGGGTTCGATGTGCAGACAATGGGTTTTGTCGCGCCTGCGATTGTCCGTGCGTGGGGCATCAGCCCGGCCGAGCTCGGCCCGATTTTCGGCGCCGGCTTGCTGGGGATGCTCGCGGGCTCCATCGTTCTCGGCGCCATGGCCGATCGTGCGGGGCGTCGGCCGGTGCTCATTGGCGCGACTGTTTTCTATGGGCTATGCATGCTCGGTACCACCCTGGTTCAGAGTGTGCCGGAATTTCTTGTCCTTCGGTTCCTGACCGGCTTCGGTATCGGCGGCGTGATGGGTAACGCTATCGCGCTGGTCAGCGAATACAGTCCGCAGAAATATCGGGCATCACTGATGACCTGGGTCTCGTGTGGCTTCACGGGTGGGGCCATTGCTGGAGGACTTCTCTGCGCAGCCTTGCTTCCGTCGATGGGCTGGAGATCGGTGTTCTTCGTTGGCGGTGTATTGCCGCTGCTCATTGCCGTCCCGATGGCGAGGTATCTGCCGGAATCGCTCCAACTGCTGGTGGTCAAACAGCGCAACCTGGAGAAGGTGGTTCAGTGGCTCGGGCGAATTGCGCCGAGCGTCCAGTTCGCGCCCGGGACCCGCTTCGCCGTTCGCGGGCAGCCGCAAGCGAAGGCCTCCGTTGGCGAGTTCTTTCGCCATGGTCGCGGCACGATGACGTTGTTGCTATGGGGGATCAACTTCGCGAATCTGCTTGATCTTTTTTTCCTGTCGAATTGGCTTCCGATGCTTTCCTTGCGAGTTGGTCATGGGGTGGCGACGGCTGTGCTCATCGGCACTTCATTGCAGATCGGCGGTACTGCAGGTGCGCTGCTGCTGGGTCCGTTAATGGATCGCTTCGGCTTCTATCGTGTGCTGGCGCTCAGTTTTCTGGTGGCGACATTTTCAGTGGCATCTGTCGGTCTCCCCGATCTATCGACGGGGCTGCGCTATGCCGTCGTGCTGATAAGCGGAATCTGTATCGTCGGTGGGCAGCCGGCGGTCAACGCGTTGACCGCGACGCTCTATCCCACCTCGTTGCGGGCCACCGGGGTTGGCTGGAGTCTGGGAATCGGCCGGGCGGGCTCGATTATCGGTCCTGTGGTGGCCGGACAACTGATCAGGCTGCAATGGTCGAATACCGCGTTGTTTGTCGCGGCTGCGGTGCCCGCGTTGGCATCGTGTTTGATGCTTGTTCTTCTTAGCCGTGCTTCGGCGAGAAATCGGATCGATTGCGTTGAGTGCTAATGTGCTGCGACAGATTTAGATAAAAGAAAAACAGCAAAGCACTGTCGTGTCAACGACAGATTACCTAATCGGTCAGCCTGGATAATGACCCCGTCATCGTTCGAATACGACGGCGACAGGTCGTACCGGTAACGATCGCGTGCGCTTGCTCAAACGGAGCGGTGCGGCTCGAACGGTTCAATCGAATGGGCGGGGGGCTGCCTGACAATGGACTCGAGTTCGGCGGTATCGACCAGAGTGATCCGGCCGTATCGGATGCGCACGAGTTGCCGGTCTATGAACCAGCGCAGTTCCTTGTTGACGTGCTGGCGCGAGGCCATGAGCAGTGCAGCCAGATCCTCCTGCGACAGACGTATGCCGAGCGTCACGCCATTGTTATCGGTGTGGCCGTAGCGTTTGCCGAGCGCAAGTAAATGGCCCGCGAGGCGCGCGCGAAACGACATCAAACCAAGATTGCCGAGGCAGTCGTGAAGGTGGCGTGCACGCGTGGCGAGTAGCCGGAGCAGGCTTGCGGTGAGGGTTGGATCGCGTTCGAGTGCGGCGTTCAACGCATCGGCGGGAATGTGGAAAAGTCGGGTGAGTCCGCGCGCCCGCTGGTTGTGAATGGAGCGCTGATCGGTCATCACGGCGGTCAGATTGGCCAGCTCGCCTGGCGGGATGAACGTCTCGACGGCCCGAATGCCCTGAGTGCTTGGCCATCCCCATTCAAGCATGCCGGAAAGAATGATGTGGATATCGGTGCAGGGATCGTTGGCGAGATAGATCAGCTCGCCATCTGCATACGTGCGCAGAGAGCCAGCTTCGACGAGGGCGTCGAGGACAGCTTCGGGCCACGCGCTCAGGGCCTCATGGTTACGGAACGCAGTCCATATGATTTCCCGCTGCTTACGTGACAGATCGCGGCCGCTCGACTGCAATGGCAGATTTGCCGCTGCTTTGGCGGAGATATCTTCAGCGCGGTCGACAGGGGAAAGGTTTTGCGGTGCACCTTGCATGCGGCAGTCCGGTTCGAGAGGTTTGAATCGAGTATCGATAAACGCGAGCTGTGTGAATGAAATGTCTCGAGCGATAAACGATAAACGATAAACGTGTATCGCGGCATGGGTGCAGGGCCGCTTTAGGAACGTTTTCTTGTGAGCGCCGGATGTCAGCCGGCGGGACGTTGGAACGAGAGCCATCTGGACCTCGCCCTAATGGGAGAAGTTTTACATGAGTCAACCGATTGTGAGCGGCGGCGCGCTGGACGATGCAACCGCAGCTACGCGTCATGATGTCGATGTGCTGGTCATCGGTGGTGGTCCGGCCGGCACCTGGGCCGCGATTGGCGCTGCTGCGAGGGGGGCGAAGGTCGTGCTCGCGGACAAGGGCTTCTGCGGGACATCGGGCGCGACGGCGCCGTCAGGCACCGCGATCTGGTATGTCTCGCCGCAGAGCGATACACGTGAGCGGGCGAAACAGAGCCGTTTTGATCTGGGAGGCCAGCTTGCGGAACACGAATGGATGGATCGTGTGCTTGAGCAAACCTGGGTGAACGTCCACCAACTTGCGGAATGGGGCTATCCATTTCCCGTCGACGAAAATGGCGAGGAGCAGCGCACATCGCTACAGGGGCCGGATTATATGCGGCTGATGCGCAAGCGCGTGAAGGAGAGCGGTGCAAGCATCCTCGATCACAGCCCAGCCCTCGAATTACTCGTGGATGGAGGCGGCGCGGTTGCCGGCGCGCGCGGCGTGCAGCGCCAGAGCGGGGACACGTGGGTCGTGCGCGCGAAGGCCGTGGTGATTGCGACGGGCGGCTGCGCGTTTCAGAGCCGTGCGCTCGGCTGCAATGTGCTGACGGGCGACGGCCATCTGATGGCCGCCGAAGTAGGCGCGGAGATGTCCGGCATGGAGTTCTCGAATGCGTATGGGCTTGGTCCGGCATTCGCTTCGGTCACCAAATCGCTCTTCTACAAGTGGGCGACGTTCTACGACGAACAGGGCGTGAAGCTCGAGGGAGCGGGCTCGGCATTCGGGCGCAGCATCATCGCGCGTGAGCTGCAGACGCGCCGCGTGTTCGCATGCCTCGATCACGCCGACGAACAGGTTCGCGCGTGGATGCGAACGGCGCAACCGAACTTCTTCGTACCTTTCGACCGGCTGGGCATCGATCCCTTCACCCAGCACTTCCCGGTAACGCTCAGGTTAGAGGGGACGGTTCGCGGAACCGGTGGCCTGCACGTCACGGGTCGCGACTGTTCGACGTCGGTGGAAGGTCTCTATGCGTCAGGCGACGCCGCGACACGCGAGATGATTTGCGGCGGGTTCACCGGAGGCGGCAGCCATAACGCAGCATGGGCGATGTCGTCGGGTTTCTGGGCGGGCGCCGGTGCCGCTGACCACTCGCTCGCGAAGCGTCGCGCCGGGACCGGCAGACTCTATTGCGCGGGCGATGTCGGCTTGCGCGACACATCGCACAACTTGGCTTTTGACAGCGCGAGCGTCGTGAAGGCCGTGCAAGACGAGGTGTTCCCGTATGAGCGTAACTGGACGCGCAGCGGGGACCTGCTGGACGATTCGCTGGGCCGCCTCGACACACTGTGGGCGAGCTTGCGCGCCAGCGCGCCGGCACGCGGCGCACACGAGGCCGTGCGTGCGCGAGAGGCGGCGGCGATGGTTGCGACCGCGCGCTGGATGTATCGCAGCGCGCAGGTACGTACCGAGACGCGCGGCATGCATCGACGCGCGGAATATAAGTCGATCGATGTCGGGCAGCGTCACAGGTTGATCAGTGGAGGCCTCGACGACGTATGGGTCCGCAGGAAGGAGGTAGACACGGGATTGGCGCCAACTGAACATCAAGGAGCCCATGCATGATTGAAATTTTGAGCGAATCGCGCTGCACGGGATGCAATATCTGCGTGCGCGCGTGTCCCACGAATGTGTTCGAGGCGGTGGAGGGTGGCATTCCGCGGATCGCGAGGCAGGACGACTGTCAGACCTGCTTCATGTGCGAGCTGTACTGTCCGGCGGATGCGCTGTTCGTCGCGCCGCAGGCCGACGCCTCCGTCATGGTAGACGAAGCACGCCTTCCGCACGGTGTGCGCCTCGGCAGCTATCGCGAAGCACTCGGCTGGGGTCCAGGGCGCACCTCTACCGCCGCACTTGACGCAAGCTACGCACTACTGACGCCTATCCGTTGATGAACGACGGCAGCAATGCCATAGCTTCGACGAAACGCCGTACCCCTCATCAAAGGGATAGCGGTATCGCTCACCCGGGCACGAAGCCGGCCTTGCCCTCGAACATCACGGACTCTGCGATGTCCTTTTGCGCCTGCAGCTTGGCCAGACTCCCGGCGTAGCCGGCCTCCAGCACCGAATAGGCATCGCCGCCGAGGACAGTGCGCAGCGGCGGCTCCGGCATCTGGCTGACCGTATAGATGGCGTCGGCCATTTTCACGGGGTCGCCCGAAGCGTATGCGTCGCCGTTTTCCGCGATCCAGCGGCGCAGCTTGCCAACCACGCTGTCCTTGTATTCATCGAGTTCTGCGGTCCAGCGGATATTGGCCACGAAGTCGGTCCTCATGGAGCCTGGTTCGATGATGATGGTCTTGATACCGAACTCGGCGATTTCCTGGCTCACCGCTTCGGCAAAACCTTCCAGACCGAACTTCGCGGCGTGGTACAGCGCGCCTCCGGGGAAGGCCGCACGTCCGCCGACGCTGGTGACATGGATGAACGTGCCGCGTTTCCTGGCGCGCAGCGCGCCGAGGAAGGCGCGAGTGACGTGGATAGGCGCCAGCAGATTTAGCGCAATCTGCTGCTCGATATCGGCCTCGCTCATTTCCTCCATCGCGCCGATCACGGCGCCGCCCGCGTTGTTGACCACCACGTCGACATCGGAATGGCGCGCTGCGGCGGCCCGAACCTGTTCGTGATCGGCGAGGTCAACCGACTCCACCTGGAGCAGATCCGGATGGGCCTGCTTCAGCGCCTGCATCGCTTCGACACGCCGCACGGCTGCAACCACAGGATGCCCTTGGGCCAGTACTTTTTCCGTGAGGGCGAGTCCGAGACCGCCGGACGCGCCGGTAATGAACCACTTCTGATTTGCCATGATACCGTCCTCCTTACGAATAATGAGCGCGTACGCGCTCAATAATGGTCGAAAATTTTTAAACCGTAATTGCCCGCCAGGCGACATGGAAGCCGAGTTGCAAGTGACGTTCGGCGCTCTCGGGGTGCTTGTCGACGTACTCGATCGTCGTGTCGGCGATGTGCTCGATTATGGACGAAAGAAATGCGATCGAGGCATCAACCAGCACACCATCGCGCACGGCGTCCTCCATCATCTGGGATATCGCCAGAAACGGTCCCATTCCCTGTGCCCGTGTGTCGTCGAGTATGTGGCCGGAAGCCGAAAGCCGCGAGAGGGCGAAGCGCCCAGCCGCGTTGGCCAGCCCCCAATTCACATAGCGCTCGAAGACGTGCTGCATGCGCTGGCGATAGCCCGCCTCGTGTGGATAGTCCGGCATCACGGATCTGGCCAGATCCTGCTTCAGGTGCAGGTAGAGTTCCTGGAACAGCGCGTCCTTGTTCTCGAAGTAGGTGAACAGGGTGCCTTCTGCCACGCCGGCGCGCTTGGCGATGCCCGCCGTGGTGGCCAGCACGCCCTGTTCAGCAACGGTCTGCGTTGCGGACAGTAGCAGGGCGCCGCGTTTTTCCGGACTCAAAGGACGTGCCATCGTATGTCTGAAGAAAAAATAGAGTGATTACGCGCTCAATTATAACCACTTTTCGAGATGAACACCGATCGGCAGATGGAAGAAGAGCGACACGTCGGTCGCGATCGAGTCGGGTTAAACAAGGTCATCAAGCGCGCCGGCGTTTTCATACACCTTGAGCAGCATGGCGCGCAGCACCTGAACGTCGTCTGCCGTAAAACCGCTCAGTATCACCGACTCATGTTGCTTCGCGACCGGGACGATGCGCAGCGCCAGTTCGTCGCCCTTGCTCGTCAGGACAATCCTGATTGATCGTCCGTCCGTCGTACTCTTCTCGCGCTTGACCAGCTCCTGGCTTTCAAGACGATCAATGATCCTCGACAGCGCGGAAATATCCGATGTCGCATGCACCGATAGTTCAGACAAGGTCTGGTGCGGAACGTACAGCAGCGAGGCACAGACGCGCCACTCGCTGAGGTTCAGGCCGAACGGTTTCAGCGCCTTCGCGAAGGCGTTTCCCATCCGGCCTCCGGCCCGTGTCAGCAGGAACGGAATCGCCTGTTCGAGTTCTTGCGGTCGCTTCGGTGTCTTCATGGTCATCGGTAGGTTGCGGGTTTACATGGGTACGTATATTTGACAAATCAACTATACTCCACTTCAAATGTAATTGAAAAATCAAATAAATGTTACCCGGGTGAATTCGGATAGACCGCCTCGTTCCGGGTGAGCAACGCGTCATACGCTGAACTGGTGCAGACGTGAGGGAGGAGTCGGATCGAACGATCCTGGCTGGACATGAAAGATTCAACGTTGGTCTTTCAATCACTTCATTGGCATTGCTAATAAAAATAATAATTGCAGTGACGATCTATACGAACGGAGATCGGATTTGGACACTCAAGTCATCATTGTCGGCGCTGGCCCGGTAGGACTGACACTTGCGATCGACCTCGGCAAGCGCGGTATAGCGTGTGCGCTCGTCGAGCAAAAGGCGGAGCCGCAGTTTCTGCCGAAGATGGAGCGTTGCAACGCGCGGACCATGGAGATCTTCCGGCGGCTTGATATCGCGGATCGCATCCGGGCGGCCGGCATGCCCGAAGACGTCCCCATGGACATCCAGATCATCCGCTCCATGGCGGAGCCTGCGATTCTGCGCTTGCCCTATCCCTCGGTGGCGGAGGCTCGCGCGCTCACGCACGAGAGCCACGACGGCAGCCTTCCGCTCGAACCTTATCAGCTGATCTCGCAGTACACACTAGAGCCGCTTCTTCTTGAGGTGGCCGAGCAATTGCCGGACGTCACGGTGATGCGGAGCACGACGTTTCTGGAATTCACCGAGCAGAACGATGGTGTTCTGGTGGCGGTCAATGCCGCCGACGGTGCGAGAAGAACATTGAAGGCCGCTTACCTCGTGGGCTGCGACGGTGGTGCGAGTTCCGTGCGTAAGCAACTGGGCATCCGTCTGGAAGGCGAGGGCGACATCGCGCGGCTGAGACAGGGCCTGTTTTACTGCGAGCAACTCTACGAGCAGCTTCCGATTGGCAACGGACCGAGCCGGGGGCGGCACTACCTGATGGCGGGCGGACCTCCCACGTTCATGATCATGCAGGATTCCACACGACATTGGACGATTCATTCCGCCGTCGAAAGCGATGACGAGATGCGGCGGATGTTCGAGCGGATCATCGGCGTTGCCTTGCCCTACGAGATGCTGTATTGCGCGGAATGGCGGCAGAATTTGCTGCTGGCCGAACGCTATGGAAAAGGACGGGTGTTTCTCGCGGGCGATGCGGCGCACCTCGTGATTCCTACGGGCGGTCTCGGCATGAACACTGGCGTTGGCGACGCCACCGACCTTGCCTGGAAACTGGCCGCCACGCTGCAAGGGTGGGGCGGCCCGGGATTGCTGGCCTCCTATGAAGTCGAACGGCGCCAGATTGGCGAGCGGGTCGTCGGCGCATCGCGTTACGCGTCGCTTGGGTATCGCGCCTGGCTGGCCGAGGTACGCCCGGAGATCGGAGACGACACGCCCGAAGGCACGACTGCTCGTGCTCACCTGGCCGTTGTGGCGAACGTGGAGCAGCGCAAGTCGAACGAGATGATCGGCGCGGAACTGGGCTATCGCTATGTGGATTCGCCTGTTATCGACAATGTACCGGGAGGGCCGCAGCACGATCTGCGGGCCTATCTTCCCACCACATGGCCGGGCGCGCGGCTTCCCCATATGTGGCTCAAGGACGGAAGCGCGGTCCAGGACCGGCTGCGGCCGGCGCGCTACACGCTGATCGACACGGCGGGTAGGCATGATGCAAGCCCGCTGCTCGCCGCGTTCGAAACGCTCGGCGCGCCGCTCGATGTGCTCGTGCTCGCGGATTCGGCGCTTCGCACCGTCTATGAGCGCGACCTGATCCTCGTGCGGCCCGACATGCATGTCGCGTGGCGCGGAGATCGGCTCCCGCAGGCCGTCGATGATCTCGCCGCGAAGGTGACAGGACATAGCAACGCAAACCGCGCAATGGGCTCGATCAGCAGCGGCTGACCGAGCCGCATGAATCGAAGCAAATCAGTATCGGTCAGCCCCACGCAGCAGACTCGACGCGCGACGGCGCAGGGGTGCCGTCGTCTTGAGATTTCAACAACATTGGAGACGAGAAAATGAGCGCACGGTTGAATTGGGCCAGAGGTGGCCATTCATGGTACCGGCTGTTTTGGTGGACGCTTCCGTCGCTTGCGGCATGTGTGTCGGGCGTGTCGTATGCGCAGAGCTCGGTCACCCTGTATGGGATCATCGATACCGGCGTTGAATATGTGACGAACGTCGGTGCTCAAAAATCCAGCTCGGTGCACATGCCGTCTCTCACGGCATCGCTGCCATCGCTGTGGGGTCTCCGTGGCAAAGAGGATCTGGGTGGTGGTCTGAGTGCGGTTTTTGTATTGGAGTCGGGGTTTGCTCCAGCGCAGGGCACGCTGAATCAAGGGGGACGTCTGTTCGGCAGGCAGGCCTACGTCGGGCTCGCGGGGCGGTGGGGGACGTTGACCCTCGGGCGGCAATATTCGCAAATCTTTTGGGCGGTATTAACGGGCGACACGCTGGCGCCGAATATCTTTGCCGCCGCCGATCTTGACCCCTACTTGACCCAGCCGCGCGTCGACAATTCGATCGCCTATACCTTCACGTCGTCGGGACTGACTGTGAGCGCGATGTATTCACTGGGACGTGACGTGGCCGATAGTGCGCCGGCCGGAGGGTGCGCCGGCCAATCGCCGACTGACTGGCGGGCCTGCAAATCAATGTCCGCGATGGTGAAATATGACGCCGGGAAATGGGGTGCGGCAGCGGCCATCGATCGCAACTACGGTGGGGGCGGCACCGGCTCGCCCTTGCCACTTAGCTCTCAAACCGATACACGCGCCGTCATCGACGGCTATGTGAAGTTTGGCAATTCGACTCTTGGCGCGGGATTCCAGCACCGGATCAATCACGGCGTGCAGACGCCGAAAATTTTCGACGCGACCAGCAACTATTGGTGGGTCGGTGGTTCCTATTTGCCCGTTCCATATATTTCGCTCGACGCACAGTTCGGCCATATGACCGTGAACAATGACGCCGGGGGCTCCGTGATCGCCGCGCGCGCCATGTATTTCCTGTCCAAGGGCACCGCGGTGTACGTCACGGCGGGGCATGTGTTTAACCAGCGTAACGCAGCGTTCTCGATTGACGGCGGTGTGGTTCCGCCTGCTTCGACGCCATTGCCGGGCGTGGGTCAAACCGGTGCGATGGTGGGTATTCGACACCTGTTCTAAATGTGATTTTTTTGCTCGATTGCATTGTTAGGATAACAATATGTTCTATATGAAATCCCGATTCCATCAACTGATACTGGTCGCCACAGCTGCCATGTTGCCCTTTCTGGGTGTTGCGCATGCGCAGGTCGATACGTCGAAAAGCACGGTGACCGCCACCTCGAAGCAGATGAACGTGCCTGTCGACGGGACCTTCAGGAAGTTCACTGCGCAGCTTGTCTTCGATCCGGCCAGGCCGACGGCAGGCAGCGCGCAACTGAGCATCGACACCGCCAGCTACGATCTCGGCGACCAGAGCTACAACCAGCAGGTGCGCGGCAAAGATTGGTTCGACTCGGCGCAGTTTCCCAATGCCACATTCGTCTCGAGTTCTATTGCACCGGCCGGCGGAAACCAGTTCAAGGTCAGCGGCAAGCTGACCATCAAGGGCAAGTCGGAGAACGTGACGGTGCCGGTCAGCGTCACGCAGCAGGGTGCGGTGCAAACCTTCGACGGTACCTTGCCGATCAAGCGTAGCCAGTTCGACATCGGCACAGGCGAATGGAAAGACACGTCGGTCGTCGCCGACGAAGTGTTGATCAGGTTTCACATTGTCGAAGCCAAAAAATAAGCAGCAAACCGCTCAGAACACCCAGGAGAGAATCACAATGAAGAAGCAATTTTTGACCGTAGCGATCGCTGCTTTGGCAGCCGGCACATCGTTCGGCGCAAAGGCAGCGGAGACCACGTATCAACTGGATCCCACGCACACGTACCCGAGCTTTGAAGCCGATCACTTCGGCGGCGTCTCGATCTGGCGCGGCAAGTTCAACAAGAGCAGCGGCAGGGTGACGATCGATCGCGAAGCCAGAACCGGCACGCTGGAAGCGACAATCGACATGACGTCGGTGGATATCGGCAACGATGCGCTGGATACGGCGTTGAAGAGCTCGAAATTCTTCGATGCCACTCAATTCCCAACTGCTGTTTACAAGGGCACGTCGATGACGTTTAAGGGCGATGTGCCGGTCGAAGTGATCGGCGAGTTGACTCTGCACGGCGTGACAAAGCCGTTGAATCTGAAGATCGAATCGTTCAAGTGCTTCCAGAACCCGCTGCTCAAACGCGAAGTGTGCGGCACGGAATCGACCGCGAGTTTCGACCGGTCGGATTTTGGCGTTGACATGGGCAAGACGTACGGCTTCAGGATGCAAACGGTGCTGCACATCCAGGCTGAAGGTATCAGGCAATGAGGTAGCATCGCCCTGCAACGCCCCGATCGCCTTGGTAAGGTTATCCACAGAAAATGTTCATATCCTTGTGGACAAGTCCTGGCCAAACCCCCCCCCCCCCCCCCCCCCCCCCCCCCCCCCCCCCCCCCCCCCCCCCCCCCCCACATCCAGGCAGACCACCGGCAACGCGCCGCTCATTCCACCGGCGAGGCCAGCAGCGACACCGGCACACCGTGACAACTCACCCTGGCCACAAGCGCCGCGCCGAGGTCGGCGCTTGCTTTTGTGTGCGCGTCGAACGACGACTCTTCCTTGTCGACCCGCAGAATGTTAATTGGCCACGACGCTCGGGAGAGCCGTTCATGCGCAAAGGACCCGACCCACAGCGGCGTGGAGGACACGCCGTTCTCCACGGCATAGCCGCTCGGCCAGAAACGCAGAACGTCGCGTTCGTCGCGCGTGTCGCCGGGACGCATGAAGACCAGCGACGAAGGCACGCCGTTGTTCAGCTTCGGCAATACCGGCAGCGAGGTCGCCGCGACGTTCGGTGAAGCAAGCGAGAGCAGGCTGCGCGCGGACAGGTCCGTGCCTTCGATCCATCCCTGGGCGCGCAGTTGTCCCTTGATCGAATCGAGGTTCGACACCCATTGCAGCGTGAGTGGTTCCTTGTGGTCGCCGCCCATATCCGAGCGATAGCATGGCAGTCTCTTCCACAGCGACACGGTCCACTGCGCTTGCGTGACCAGCACGGGCTGTGGGCGCGGCATGTTGTCCGGCGGCGCTGTCGGGGGATTGATGCTCAGTTGCACGCCCACGCTCACGAGCATGACCACCAGAACCACGACCGGCATGAAGCCGCGTGAGGGCGGCACGGTCGGATACCGCAATATCGCAGTCAGTGAGACGATGGCTACCCACATGTACGCGAGCGCGGCGCCGCCGATGGCGTCCGAGACCCAGTACCTGCCGAAGTAAAGTCCTGCGAGCGCGACCACGATCACGACAACCATACTCGCGGTCGCCACGAGCAAACCTTCCAGCATGCCGACCCTTCGCACGAGCAGGAACGCAAGGAAGCCGTAGACGATCACCGTCGCGGCGACGTGATTGCTCGGAAACACGTACGCGTCGGACAGGAGTTCATTGGGCGGCGCGCGGTGCATGGCGAACTGCAGGGCAAAGATCAGCAACTGGGAAAAAACGACCGCGGCGAGCCAGTAGCCGATGGCGCGCCAGCGCCGCTCAAGCAGCATCCACACCACCACCGTCACGACCACTGCCGTCAGCGTGAAGACGCTGCCGAGTGTCGCCACGCCTGCAAGAACCGTGTCGCTCCAAGGCGTGCGCACCGATTGCAGGAAGTGATAGACGGACAGATCGACGCTCACCAGCGGATCGCCGCTGACGACGTCTTCGAGCACGCCGAAGAAGAGCGCACCCGCTGCCAGCACAACCACCGACGTCAGCAAGATGCTGCTGGCATCCGGCTGTTCGGGGTCGAGCAGCCGCCGCGCGAATCGGCCGAACGGGCCAGGGTGGCGGCACGCCCAGCTTCCCAGATAGCGGCCCGCCGCGCTAGACCACGCACTCGCATGCGAGACCAGAAACTCCATCGCGCGAAAGCTCAGCCAGACGATGCCGACCAGCAACGCGATGATGACAACGAGGCGGAACGACACTGCGCCGGCCAGCAGCACCGAGGCGCCGAAGACCACGCCCGGCAGGATATGCGCGGGGGCCCATAGCAGTGCCGACAGCACGTTCATGCAGTAGAAGCGCAACGGCGTCATACCCAGCATGCCGGCCACCACCGGCACGATCGCTCGTAATGGTCCGACGAAGCGGGCAAACACGACACCTTTGGCGCCGTGTTTCTGAAAGAAGCGGTGGCCGGCGTCGAGTATCTGCGGGTGGGTGCGGAACGGCCAGAACTGGACGATCCTGTTCTTGTAGCGGCCACCGATCCAGAAGCTCATGCCGTCCCCGGCGATGGCGCCGGAGATCGCCCACAGGAACACCCAGCCGAGGCTCAGTGAACCCGTGCCGGCCAGTGCGCCGGCGAGGAACATCGCGGTGCTGCCCGGGATGAAGGTGCCGATGACGGCGATGGCCTCCAGAAAGGCCGCAAGAAAGACGACCGTGAGCATCCACGCCGGATGACCGGCAAGCAGGTGCAAAAGGTGGATGTAGGCATGCTCCATCGTGCGCGATCAGCCGTTCTGGCGTAACGGTTGATCATAACGCGCGCGGCGCTGCCGCACATTTTTGCCGGCAGGCATCGGGCGAGATGCCGGCGCACAATCTCACGAAGCCGTCAGCAAATCGCCAGATGCGTTCATCCGTTAAGAAGCCGTCAACGAATCACCGGATACGTGGACCCGCTCGCCGATCTGGACGTCCGGCTGCGTCGGGTAGCTGAAGTTGCGGTAGCTGCCGTCCTGCATGCGCACTTGAACCTGATAGGTGGTCTGCTTGCGCACGGCGTGCTCGATCCCGTTGCCGGCAAGACCTCCGCCGACAGCGCCCGCGATGGTGGTGAGAATCTTGCCCCGTCCACCGCCGATCTGATTGCCGACGAGGCCGCCGGCGACCGCGCCACCCAGCGCGCCGAGCCCGGTAGTCGGCTCAGGCGCCTGCACCGTGTTGATGGCGACGACTTCGCCCGCATAAGGATCGGCAACCGGCCTTGCCGGCGCGGGTTCGTAGGGTGCCTGGTAGCCCTGATTGTTTGCGTACCTCGGTGTCGGCGCGACGGGCGTGCTGTGCGTGTGATGCACAGGTGGCCGTGCCGGTGCGGCTTGCTGGACCGTTTGCTGAACCGGGGCCGCCTGGGGCGCGGCGACCGGTGCGCTGGCAACTTGCGCCGCGACCGTGGTGGCCGGCTGCGCGGGCTCGGTCACGGCGCGCGAGGTAGGCAGAAGGCCAGTCATCGCCGCGATGCCGGTGGCGCTCGCAAGGATGACGGCGACCGCCGCGCCTGCGACCAGGGGATGAATGCGGTTGCGCTGCGGATTACTGGAAGTGAGGTTCGTGTTCATTGCGGGCTCCGCGGGTAGATGCCTGCAATAACGCCTCAGCAGCGCGGCCGGTGGACGCCGGACGCATGCTGCTTTGTAAGCATTTGTACAACTTGCCGATGAAGATCGGCTCGCTCAGATTTCGTCGGTAAATTCGTCGAGGAAGCGCTGCAGACGGTCGTGGCGAATCTTCGCCAGACGCGCGCCGGTTGCTGTCTGGAAGCCTGACGCGAGTTTCAGCAGCTTGGTATGGAAATGGTCGAGCGTGTACGCGGTGTCGTCTAACGGACGCTCCGCCGCGTGCGGGTCGGCCGGGTCGTACAAGGCGCGGCCCATCCGGCCGGCCACGTAGAAGCAACGCGCGACACCCAGCATTCCAATTGCGTCGAGCCGGTCGGCATCCTGCAGCGTTTTTGCTTCGAGCGTGGTCGGCGCGACGCCGGCCGAAAAGCTATGCGCCTCCACCGCGTGCGCCGCGGCCTGAATTTTCGCGTCCGGCCAACCGAGCGACGCCAGCACGCGCGCGGCTTTTTCCGCTGACAGCCGCGAGGCCTGCGCGCGCAGCGGTGAATTCTTCTCTACTGCGACGCAGTCGTGCAGCAACGTCGAGGCGAACAGCACCTGTGCATCGCCGCCTTCTCCCGCCTGGATGGCGGCCGCGTTTTTCCAGACTCGCTGCAAGTGTGAGGTGTCGTGGGAGCCGTCGCCGTTGTCGTCGCACGCGTGAGGCAACAGGATTGCGGCGAGGTCCTGAAATGGAGCGAAGGCAGGTTTTGTCATGGTGTCGGGCGAGAAAAAGAGCCGCCGATTATCGCCGATCGCCGATCAATCCCTGAATTTCAGCGATGAACAAAAGTGGTTGACGGGCAGTCTTACTGTTTGACCGGGTTCCTTTGCGAGCATCGTTGGCTCGACATCGCTACGATGTGCGGAAGCATGGGCCGGGAAATTCGACGGCATGATGGAGTGGGCTATGAGAATCGTAACAAAGACCATGTTGGCCGCGGCGCTGATGATGGGTCTGACGGGCGCGGCTTGCGCTCAATCGGCAAACCTCAGCACCAACGGTATGGTCGGTTTGCAAGCCGGTGGGATGAATGGCGCAGGGCAGGGAACGGGTTTGGGGGCGGGCGCGGCCGGGCTGAGCCCAACGCCAGGCGGGGGCACCGTGGGCCACGCCCCAGTGATCGGAGGAACTGGCGGCACGGGATCGGGCCCGGCGCTCAACAACATGCGGGCGAACGGCACGAGCCTGAATATGAGCCCGGATCCTCGCGCACCGAACGTAACGGGAAAAGCGTTCGGACAGTAGCAATCACTCGGCCTGAACCAGTTGCAGAACAATGCGCTTCGCCGAGGCGAGATGTTCCACCGTCATCGATCGCGCGAGGCGGGCGTTGCCCGCCTCGCATGCTTCGAGAATCTTGAGATGCTCGTCCTGGAACGCCGGAGTATCGGCAAGCAGCGTGCTTTGCAATCGCTCGTAGCGCTCGACCTGAGTGCGCAGCTCGCGGATCGCTTTCAATTGCCGGCCGTTTGCGCACGGCAGGTATAGCAGTTCATGAAACTCGCGATTCAGTTCACCCTGTCTTTGCGCGGTATCGGCATCTCCCAGAAGCCGATGAACGAGTTCGGCGCGCGATAACGTCTCACTGTCCATGCGTTTGACCGCGTGGAAAATGGCGTCGCCTTCAAGCAAGATGCGCAGGCCGTAAATCTCGTCCAGGTCCGACTCGGTCAAGGTGCGCACGACCGCCCCGCGATTGCGCATGAGCTCGACCAGTCCTTCACCCTCGAGCTTTTGTATGGCCTCTCTCATCGGCACCCGGCTTACGCCGAAGCGATCGGCGAGTTCACGCTCGACCAGCCGTGCGCCATCCTCCAATTCGCCGGTCGCGATCAGTTCACGCAGTGAGACGGCGATGGCATCGGCCGTCGAATCCAGTTTGTGATCCATGTGTCGGGTCCCTGTCGTTTGGAATAATGGTATACCAAAATAGGTTTGCGCAGCTAGAATGCACCTGTTGCGAAATCAAATCCGGGTCAACAGCGAGGGAGATCGGCATGGCGTACGGCGAGCACAAATACGCGGTATCGGTGCAATGGACAGGCAACCGCGGCAGCGGCACCTCGGGATACCGCGAATATGGTCGTGACCACATCATCGCTGCGGGAAATAAGCCCGACATTCCCGGCTCATCGGACGCAGCGTTTCTCGGCGACGCGAACCGGTGGAACCCGGAAGATCTGCTGGTTGCCTCAGCGTCCGCCTGTCACAAGCTCTGGTATCTGCATCTTTGTTCGGATGCGGGCATCGTTGTTTTGAGCTATCGCGACAATGCGGAAGGCACGATGCTCGATAGTCCGGAGCAGGGCCGTTTTTCACAGATCGTTCTACGGCCGCATGTCGTCATTCGGGCAGGCGGTGATCTCGAACTGGCCGGGCGTTTGCATCATGCGGCGCATGAGAAGTGCTATATCGCGAACTCGGTTAACTTTCCGATTCTGTGCGAGCCGGCTATCGAAATGGATGGGAACTGACGCTTGTGCGGCGCAAGTGATTCAGCATAGCGAGCGTTCGGCGTCGCATTGCCAATTGCTTCACACCTTCATGTGCGTCGCACCATGCCATCAAAAATGATGGATTTATTGAAGTAAAAAAACTTGCATTTCGTACAGAAAAAGCTACCTTCATAAAACAAAACGACTTCTGGCTCGGCACCGGAGGAGACACATGCCGGCTACACGTATGATGATTGCGCGTCGTGCGGGCGTTAGCGTGGCCACGGTCGATCGTGTGTTGCGCGACGATCAGGCCGTGCGTCCGGAAACTGCCGAGCGCGTTCACCTTGCGCTGGCCACGCTGCGCGACGAACGCGCGAGTCGCGGCCGCCCGGCGAAAGCCGGTTCGTTTCGCGTCGCCTTTGTGCTTCCCCAGATCAACTCGCGCTTTCTCGATCATGTCGAGCGCGGTATTGCGCTCTCCGCCAGCTTCTTTCGCGAACACCGCATCATCCCTTCGTTCTATCGCTGCGATTTTTCCAGTCAGCGCGACACGGCCACATTCGCCGAACAGGTGGCCGGCTACGACGCGCTCGTGCTCGTGCCGCTCGACTATCCATGGGTAGAACGTCTGATTGAAGACATGAGCGCGGCGAACGTGCCTGTCGTCACGGTGTTCTCCGATCTGCCCTCGAGCCGTCGCGCCGCGTATGTCGGCGTCGATAACCGGATCGCCGGTCGTACGGCCGGTTTGTTGATGGGCAGATTTCTCGGTTCCCGCATTGGCACGGTGGCGGTGCTTTCCGCCTCGTCACGCCTGCATGATCAACTGGAACGGCGCACTGGTTTTTCGCAGGTGCTGGAAGAGGATTTTCGCAATCTGCGCTGGATCGCCGAGCCCGATTTCGCCGAAGACGACGACGGCGCGGGTCTCGCCGCGCAGGGTTTGCTGGCACGCCATCCGGATCTGGTCGGCGTCTATGCAACGGGCGGCGGCATCTCCGGGATCGCCGCGGCATTGCAGGAATCCGGCGACAAGACCCGTCTGGTTGTGATCGGCCATGAATGCACCGCGGAGACCCGCAGCCAGCTCACCGAACGCGCGATCGATGTGATTCTCGATCAGGACGTGCGAGGCATCGTGCACTGGGCCGGCCTTGCCGCGATTAATTTTCTCAACGACGTGCGTGGCGCGCTCGCCATCCCAACGCCGGAGACCCGAATTTATCTTCGTGAGAATGCGCATGCCTGAAGCTCGCGACACGCGGATTGCCGTCTGAATCCGCTGGAGCCGAAACACGGTGCCCGGCGCATGGGCGCTGTTCCATATCAGGTTGGAGACCCGAGAAAGACAAGGAGAAGACACATGTTACGTCTTACGTCAGCAAGGGTAGTGGCGGCGGCCATCGTATCGCTGGGATTCGGCATGGCGACAGGCGCGCAAGCACAGGACAAGCAGTTGACATTATGTTGGGCGGCATGGGATCCAGCCAACGCACTCGTCGAATTGTCGAAAGATTTCACGAGCAAGACCGGCATCAAGATGAAGTTCGAGTTCGTGCCGTGGACCAGTTACGCCGATCGCTTCATCAATGAACTTAATTCGCATGGCAAACTATGTGATCTGATCATCGGCGATAGCCAGTGGATTGGTGGTGCGGCGGTTAATGGGCACTACGTCAAGCTCAACGATTTCTTCGTGAAGAACAAGATATCGATGGACGACTTCGTGCCGGCGACGGTGGTCGGTTATTCGGAGTGGCCGAAGAATACGCCGAACTACTGGGCATTGCCGGCAATGGCTGACGCGGTCGGCTGGACATATCGCAAGGACTGGTTCGCGCGTCCGGAGTTGCGCGCGGAGTTCAAGCAAAAATATAAACGCGAACTCGAACCGCCCACCACGCTGGATGAGCTCAAGCAAACCGCCGAGTTCTTCCAGGGCCGCAAGATCGACGGCAAGACCGTGTATGGTGCGTATATCTTCACCGAGCGCGGTTCCGAAGGCATCACGATGGGCGTGACCAACGCGCTCTATAACTTCGGCTTCGAATATCAGGACCCGAAGAAGCCTTATCACCTGGACGGCTTTGTCAATTCACCGGGCGCGATCAAAGGGTTGGAGTTCTATAAGGCGCTCTACAAGTGTTGCACGGCACCTGGAATGACCAACGCGTACATGCAGGAAGGACTCGACGCGTTCAAGTCAGGCCAGGTGGCGATGCAGATGAACTGGTTTGCGTTTTTCCCGGGACTCTATAAAGACCCGAACGTCGGCGGCGACAAGATCGGGTTCTTCGTCAATCCGCGTGAGTTGAAGCAGTTCACCCAACTGGGCGGGCAGGGCATCTCGGTCGTTTCGTACTCGGATCATAAAGACGACGCGCTCGAGTACATCAAATGGTTCGCGCAGCCGGATGTCCAGAAGAAATGGTGGCAATTGGGCGGTTATTCGGCGGCGAAGTCGGTGGTCGATGCCCCGGACTTCCCAAAGAGCGCCCCGTTTGCACCGGCCTTCCTGAAGTCGATGGCGATCGTGAAGGACTTCTGGGCGGAGCCCGCTTACGCCGAACTGCTGCTCGACATGCAAAAGCGCGTGCATGATTACGTGGTGGCCGATAAGGGCACGGCCAAGGAAGCGCTCGATCTCCTGGTGAAAGACTGGAACAAGGTCTTCAAGGCCGAAGGCAAGAACTAGCGCGTTTCCCGACTGGACCGGCGCCGCCTGCACGGATTGCCGCCGGTCCGCTTAAAGGAGTCAGGCATGTTGGCAAACAAGCCTTTTCCGTCGGCTGGGCTCGAGTCAGGCGCACGGGCGCGCGTGAGCACGCGCCTTGCCGGGCTATCGGACAGAACCATCGCGTGGCTGTTCATTCTTCCGACGATCCTGCTGCTACTCGCCATCAACATCTTCCCGTTGATCTGGGCATTGCGTCTCTCGTTCACGAATTTCAAGTCGAATATGCCGAGCGTGCCGGCGCACTTTGTCGGCATCGACAACTACGTCGATATTCTCACCGACGAAGACATCTGGTACGCCATGCAGGTCACGGCGCGTTTCGTGTTCTGGTCGGTCGGACTGGAGGTGCTGCTCGGCTTCGGCCTCGCATTGCTGATCAACCGGCAGTTCCGCGGGCATAGTTTCTGGACCACGTTGATCCTGCTGCCAATGATGCTTTCGCCCGCCGTGGTGGGCAATTTCTGGACCTTTCTGCTGCAACCGCAAACGGGTCTTTTCAACGATATCGTCAGCTTCTTCACCGGCATTGCGCCCGGGTCGTTCCAGATGATCGGCGACGTCTCGCTTGCACCGTGGACCATCGTGATGGTCGATACGTGGATGTGGACACCTTATGTGATGCTCATCTGCCTCGCGGGTCTGCGTTCGATTCCCGACTACATCTACGAAGCGGCGGAAGTGGATCGCGCCACGCCGTGGCGGCAGTTCTGGTCGATCACACTGCCGATGACCTTGCCGTTCCTGATGCTGGCGGTGCTGTTTCGCGGCATCGAGAACTTCAAGATGTTCGACATGGTGAACCTGCTGACTTCCGGCGGACCGGGCTCGGTAACCGAAACCGTGTCGATCACGCTAAAGCGCGCCGCATTCGAGAAGTGGCAAACCGGTTATTCGTCGGCACTGGCCATCATTCTCTTCGTGACGGTGTTCGGTGCGGCGAACATCTATGTGAAGGCACTCAACCGGGTGAAACAACGATGAGACCGACTGCCAGTCAATATTCGGTGGTGGCGTCGTCGCCGCGCGGCAAGCGCTTCGCCGCCGCGGCCGTCATTACGTATGCATTGCTCGCCACCTTGCCGATGGTGTGGATCTTCCTGACGAGCTTCAAGACCCAGGAAGACGCGATCGCCTATCCGCCGGTCGTGCTGTTCCAGCCGTCCATGGAAGGCTACGTGAACCTGTTTACGATCCGTTCGCGGCAGACGCCGGAATTCATCGCCAGTCTGCCGCCTGCGCAAACCTGGTATGAGCGCGACGTGCGCAAGCGCGGCATGGTGATCGCCGGACCGTCGAAGGTGTTGCCGCGCTTCGTCAATTCGCTCGTGATCGGATTCGGTTCGACTTTCCTCGCGGTGTTTCTCGGCACGCTCGCGGCGTATGCCTTTTCGCGTTTCAAAGTCCCCCTCGCCGACGACCTGCTGTTTTTCATCCTGTCGACTCGCATGATGCCGCCGATAGCGGTCGCGATTCCGATCTACCTGATGTATCGCGCGTTGGGCCTGAGCGACAGCTATGTCGGCATGATCGTGCTTTATACGGCAGTGAATGTCTCGTTGGCGGTGTGGCTGCTGAAGGGCTTCATGGACGAGATTCCGCGCGAATACGAAGAGGCGGCGCTGGTGGATGGCTACACACGTCTGCAGGCCTTCGTCAAAGTCGTGCTGCCGCAGGCAATCACCGGCATTGCGGCAACCGCGATTTTCTGTCTGATCTTCGCGTGGAACGAGTATGCGTTCGCGTCTTTGCTGACAAGCGGCGATGCGCAGACCATGCCGCCGTTCATTCCGTTCATCATCGGCGAAGGCGGGCAGGATTGGCCCGCTGTTGCGGCGGCGACCACGCTATTCGTACTGCCGATTCTCTTCTTTACTGTCGTGCTGCGCAAACATCTATTGCGCGGTATCACATTTGGAGCGGTGCGCAAATGAAACGTGATTTCGTTCTCACGCAGAGGCGATGGCTGCGCCGCGGCTATAGCGAAACGGCCTCCACCTTGCTGATCGGCGCCGGCATGGCGATGCTGGTTCAGCCGTTTTCGCTGGCGCTGTTCACGTGGTCATTTCCGGTCATTCTGGTGGGCGCACTTGCGTTCCTCGTGACGAGCCATTTCCCGGAATAGCGCCATGTCGACCATCGTGCTTGCCAACCTCCATAAACGCTTCGACGATTTCGTCGCGGTGCGCGGCACCAGTCTGACGATCGATGCGGGACGCTTTGTCGTACTGCTCGGTCCGTCGGGCTGCGGCAAGACCACCACGCTGCGGATGATCGCCGGGCTCGAATTGCCGACCTCAGGGCAGATTCTGATCGACGGCGAAGACGTGACGGCGCTGCGTGCACGTCAGCGCGATATCGCGTTCGTGTTTCAGATGTTCGCGCTGTATCCGCATATGACGGTCCGCAACAACATTGCATTTCCGCTGAAGAACGAGCATGTGTCGCGCAAGGAAATCGCGACGCGGGTCGATGCAGTCGCACACATGCTGCGCATCGAGGACATTCTCGATCGCAAAACGGGCGGGCTGTCGGGTGGTGACCGGCAGCGCGTCGCGCTCGGCCGCGCGATCGTGCGGCAGCCGAAGGCTTTTCTGATGGACGAGCCTCTTGGGACGCTCGATGCGGACTTCCGCGAGCTGATGTGTCTTGAACTGCGCAAGCTGCATAACGCGCTCGCGGCAACGACGGTTTATGTGACGCACGACCAGAGCGAAGCCATGGCGATGGCCGACGACATTGTCGTGATGAACAAGGGCGAAGTGCTGCAAGCCGGGCCGCCACATGAGATTTATCATTTTCCGGCCACCGTGTTCGTCGGCAACTTTATCGGCAGTCCGCCGATGAATTTCCTGCCGGTCGATCGCGGTGTCGACGCGGGTAGCGAAGCGGTACAACTTCACGGCGCCACGGTGTCGGTGCCACGTTGTGAGGCGGCATCCGAGCGAGTTCTGCTTGGCATTCGCCCGGAACATGTGATGCTCGACGAGCGCGGTCCACTGCGCGGCAAGGTCATCGCGGATGAATATCTCGGCTCGCATCAGGTGCTGGTGATTGAAACCGCGTTGGGCGTCGTGCGCGTGCGGGCGGGCAAGGACGATGGGTTGCCTGCCGGATCACCGGTCGGTTTGTCGTTTCGCAAGGAGCGCACACTGCTGTACGACGCGCAAACGGGCCGCCTGCTGCCACGCGCCACTCAAACGATTCCCGCATACGGAGAGGCTCATGGCTGAAATCCAGTTACGCAATGTATCGAAACGGTTTGGCGACATCCACGCTGTCGACGATCTTTCGATCGACGTCGATGATGGCGAGTTCATCGTGTTGCTTGGGCCGAGCGGTGCGGGCAAGACGACGACGCTGCGTCTGATTGCCGGGCTGGAACGACCGGATACCGGCGATGTACTGATCGATGGCGCCATTGCAACGGGCGTGCATCCATCGGATCGCGACGTCGCGTTTATCTTCCAGCAATACTCGCTCTATCCGCATCTGACTGTGTTCGGCAATCTGGCTTTTCCGCTGCGCTCGCCAAGAAGACGCAGCAGCGAGGCCGAGGTGCGAGCGCGAGTCCACGCGGTGGCCGAGATGCTGCATATGGAATCGAAGCTCGACAATATGGCGACACACCTGTCAGGCGGCGAAATGCAGCGCGTGGCGATAGGGCGTGCGCTCGTGCGGCAACCCAAGGCATTTTTAATGGACGAACCGCTGTCGTCGCTCGACGCAAAGCTGCGCGAAGAGTTGCGTATCGAACTCAAGCGCCTGCATCGCACGATCGGCGCAACGATTGTTTACGTTACGCACGATCAGGTCGAAGCGACGACGCTCGCGGATCGTATCGGCATTCTCGAACATGGGCGTCTGGTACAGCTCGGCACGCCGCGCGAGGTCTACGGCAATCCGGTTTCGCTCGGTGCGGCGCAGCGGCTGGGCTCTCCGCCGATCAACCTGCTGCCGCCGGCGCTGTTCGATTCGGCGTACATGCCGGCGGGTACGGCCACAGTGGCAATCCGTCCCGAGGACGTGGTGCTGCATGACGGGGACACGCGGGATCAACGTGATGTTTCAGGCGCACAGGACGCGTTGAATCTGAAGGTGCTCGAATACTCGCCACTGCGGCACCTGCTGATCCTCGATCGCGCAGGGACCGCCGTCGTGGCAACGACAGTGGCGGAGCGCAATTTCACGCCCGGGCAATCGGTCGGCGTTTCGCTGCCGGCGCGCAGCCTTTTATTTTTTCGTGCCGACGGCAGGAGGATAGCGACATGAACGGCAAAACGGTCATGGCGTGCATCGACGCCGCATATGCGTCGCTGAAGGAACATACTGACGAGATCGCTTTGCTCGACCAGCAGATCGGCGATGGCGATCACATCTTCAATCTGCTGCGAGGCATGGAGGCTCTGCTCGCTGTGAGGTCGGACATCGAAGGCGCAGCATTCGGCCCCGCGCTGGAAATCGCGGCATCCAAGGTGCTCTCGACAGTAGGCGGATCGTCGGGGCCATTGTTCTTTTCGCTGCTGAGCGGCATGTCTAAAGCTTCCGAACGACATGCACTGGATACAGCGGGCTTTGCGCACGTTTTTGCCGCGGGGGTCGAAGCGGTCGGTCAACGCGGCAAGACCGGTGTGGGCAGCAAAACGATGATGGACGTCCTGATCCCGGTCGCGAAGCGTTTCGACGAACTGGCCGCACAGGGTGCGACCGCAGAAGAGGTGCGCGATGCGTTGCCGCGGGTCGCGGAGGAAAACATGCTCGCTACCCGCGATATGCTGGCGACCAAAGGGCGGGCGTCGTTTCTCGGCGAACGGTCGCGTGGGCACATCGATCCGGGAGCGCGTTCGAGTCAGATCATGATTGCGTCGGTATGCGCGCGCCTGGCGCTTCATAACGAGTGAAGGAGCGAGAGACCGTGAAAAAATTCATGAATCATGTGGACGATTTTCTCACCGAGAGTCTGGCGGGGTTCGCCGCTGCGCACAGCGACCTGGTCGTGCTGAACACTGAGCCGGTGTTCGTGCGCCGTAAGGTGTTGAAGCCCGGAAAGGTTGCGCTGATTTCGGGTGGCGGCTCGGGCCATGAGCCTCTGCACTCTGGCTTCGTCGGTTATGGGATGCTCGATGCAGCCTGTCCGGGGCAGATTTTCACGTCGCCGACCCCCGACCAGATGATGGCTGCGGCAAAGGCTGTCGATACCGGCGCAGGCGTGCTGTTCATCGTGAAGAACTACTCCGGTGACCTGATGAACTTTGAAATGGCGTCGGAGATGTCCGAGCTGCCGAATGCAATGGTGCTGATCAACGACGACGTGGCCGTGGAGAATTCGAGTTACACGACAGGGCGGCGCGGCGTGGCCGGCGCCGTGATCGTCGAGAAACTGGTTGGCAGTATGGCGGAGAGCGGCGCGGATCTCGAGCAATGCAAGGCCTTTGGCGACCGCATCAACAAGCGCACCGCGTCGATGGGCGTGGCGTTCACCAGTTGCACGGTCCCGGCGGCCCGTACGCTAACGTTCAAAATCGGCGACGACGAGATCGAAGTGGGCGTCGGCATTCATGGTGAGCCTGGGCGTCGGCGCGCGAAGTTCGCACCCGCTGACGCGATTGCGGGCGAATTGCTGACGGCGATTGCTGAAGATCTGAAGCCGGCGGCAGATGCTGAATTACTTGTGCTCGTCAATGGGCTCGGTGGTACGCCGCTTGGAGAACTGTATCTGCTCTTCAATTCCACGCGTACGTGGCTCGAACAGCGCGGGCTGAATATCGGTCGGGTGCAGGTAGGCGCACTGACGACTTCGCTGGAGATGGCTGGTGCATCGATCACACTGTGCGTGCTCGACGATGAGATGAAGCGCCATTGGGACAGCGCAGTGCATACGCCGGGATTACGCTGGGGTGTGTAATGCGAAGGTCCGCCGTTTGCCCGCCGCTCACCGGAGTAACCGTGAGCAGGCGGGCAGCATTGGCTCAATGCAGCAACGTCATCTGCACGACCTTTACGACAACGAGTGCGACCGCCACGATCAGGTAGCCGCGCAGCACGCCCATCCAGATGCGTTTGGATAGATTCAGTTGCGGCGCCGGCAGTTCTTCGAGAGGCGGCATGCGCCACGTATTGCGTGCTTCTTTTGAAAACTGCTGCTCGCTACCGGAAGCCTGGGCAATCGCGGAAGCCGTTGTATCCGTCGATGCGAGCCGCAGCCTGCGAACCGTCACGGTTGCAACGTAGCCGACTACGGCCAGTAGCGTGCCTCCGGCCAGTACTTCAATAATCGCTTCGCCGGTAATGTCGGGATACAACACCGATGCAGTGAGGATGATGGAGAGCATGACGAGCACCCAGACAACGGCGCCTGTAAAGAAGTTGAGTTTCTTCGAGTTCACCCACGGACCAAGAACGGCGCGGTCGTTGCACAACAGCAGCAGGAACACCGTTGCACTCGGAAGCAGCACGCCAGCGAGCGTTTGCACGGCTTCAGTCAGAAGACCGAGCGGGCTGCCGGGAATCAATACCAGCGCAGCCGCGCCCGAGATAATGCCGAAGTAGACGAGGTAGAAGCCCTTCGCGTCGGTCACACCACGATGCAGCGAGTGGCGGATCTTGAACACGTCGCCGATTGCGTATGCGGTGGACAGCGATACAGCTGCCGCGCCGATAATGCAGGCGTCTAGCAGCGCGATCGCGAAGAGAACCGCGGGTGTGCGGCCGGCATATTTTTCGAGGCCGGCGATCACGCCGCCCGCATCCGTGAAATTGCCGAACTCAGGTTTGCCTGCATACAGTGCAGCACAGAACGAGATCATGGCCACCGCACCGATCATCACGAAGACGATACCGATCCACAGGTCGGCTTTCTCATACTTCATGAAGCGCGGCGTGATGCGTTTATCCACGATATAGCTCTGCTGGAAAAACAGCTGCCAGGGCGCGACCGTGGTGCCGACAATGCCGATCACGAGCAACATCACATCGCTCAGTTTCGAATTGGCGGGCCAGCCTGGAATGAAGAAATCGTGCGTCATCTGCGCAACCGGCGGATGAATCGACACCAGTACCGGTACCAGCAGCAGGCTCAGCAGACAGAGTGCGACCGCGAAGCGCTCAAAGCGCCTGAAGTTACCCGTGCTGACCGCGGCCATCGTCACTGCCGCGGCGATGCAGACCCCGGTCACTTTCGAAATGCCGAAGAAATCCAGCACGAACGTGATGCCGATGAACTCGGTCACGATGGTGAGCGCGTTCAGGATGAACAGGTCGACGACGCTGAATGCGCCCCAGAACTTGCCGAAGCGCTCGAAGATCAGTCGGGCATGGCCGACGCCGGTCACGGCGCCGAGACGCAGCACCATCTCCTGATTGACGAAGAGAACGGGCACGAGCAGCAGCATGGTCCACAGCAAGGTGGTGCCGTAATTCTGTCCTGCTTGCGTGTAGGTGCCGAAGGCGCCGGCGTCGTTGTCACCGACCATTACGATGAGACCAGGGCCGAGGATAGCGAGCAGCGTCCGGATGCGGGCCCACCAGTTGTTGCGCGGGGCGGTGTCGTGGTGCGCGATGGTGCCGAGCGCGCCTTTGATGTCGCCGAGATGGGCTTCGTCGAGAACAGCGCTGCGTGGTGGTGAGACGTTAATTGGAGTGGACATTTTTAACCGCCTTGGCAGTGTGGTTTGAATGCAGTGGCGCGCCTTCGGAATCCGCAGTACGCGTGTCGTCGAATGGGCTTGAGCGACGGCGACGCGTGCGGATCGCGAAGACGTGCGGGTACTGTCAGTGGCTATTAGGGAGCCGAGTTGAGAAGAGCGCCTTGACACGGTGCCAGGACATGGCGAGCCAGTGCGGTTTGATGCTGTGAAGCGCGAGTGCAGCGTCGCTGTGGATATGCGTTTGCTGCAGGGTCGGTACGAGGACGGCGATGTACATGGTATTTCTCCGGTGCGTATGGCTTGACGCGAGTTGCGGAAAGCCAGCAGACACGGAGTGCGGCCGGCACTATGCGCGCGGCGGCGAACGTCTACCTGCTTTCCTCAGGAAAAAGAAAAATTGCACGGCAATAGAGCGGCATAAGGGATAACTGTCACTGTCGGGCATGGCGGCTCCTTATCGGTTTTGTTTATCGACGTTGCTGATCTGCATTGCTATTTGCGTTCGTCAGGCACGTGCTTGTCCACGCGCTCGGCCGCGCCGGATTCGAACGAATCGAACCGGCGTGAGCGAACGCTGCCGCGAGTGGATGCTCGCGACGCGATGCCATACGGTTGCGGGACGTGCGTAAGCACGGCGCGGCCGAATGGCGCTAGTTAAGGTGCACGGGGAGAGTTACTTGTTACGGCGCGCACCGTCTGCCTGCTGGCAAGACGGCGGCTGAGAAAAGAGAGCGCGGGCGTCGGGCCGGTCAGGCAGTGAAACTGTTCGAAGATCGACTACTGCTGGTGTCCAAGGCAATGGCCCCGTTTGTGATGACGGGCGAATTTTAGGCACTCCCGCAAGCAGAAGTCAACATGCTTCGTTAAGCGAAGCAAATATTCTTTTCTTATGCGTGCGACAACGCACTTCGCTATCTCTGGCGGGGCTGAGCCTTTCAGAAGTGGCAGGAAGGACAGGGGAATGAAGGGCGCGGACGCAGCCTTAAATAACGTAACGACGGGTAGCGGCAGGGCAACGCCAAGGGCAGGCAACCGGCTCGCCTGGAAATTCGGAGTGCGATCTCTTTTATGTGATTTTCACTTGCGATTTTATGAATGTGTCCCGGCCGGCAGGCGGAATTCCGGATCCGGGCAATCCGTCCAACGCGTCGGTAACGAAGCCATCTTCGGGTTGCGGACCCCCTATCGTTTTCCGAGTGGATAGAGTGGCTGTTTCGATCCGGTTCTGAACGCATTAGTGCGTTGAAACGAGGATTCAGCGGTGCGGGAGTTCCAGTTCCAGGACGTTAATACGCAACTAACGGTCAGGTCCGGCCGCCCCCGCCAAGTAACGCGACGCCCGCCTCGGTGGAAACTGAAGACGGCCGCCGCTCGCGTCCTACGCAGCAGCTATGCAGTGAAGAGACCGGCTATGCCACTCAACGATTGCCGTCAAGCAGATCGCCAAGCAATTCGTCGAAGGCGGCTTGGGCATCTTCGAGCTCCTGCAATGCAGCGTCGAATGTTTGCAGCGCGAACTGCGAAGGCTGGCCGCTGCCGGCCGGCGGGAATTGCGATTGCAGCGACGCGAAGGCTGCCTTTACCCGCGTGGTTGCAGTCAAGACGCGCTCCATCGCGGCTGATTCTTCGGCTCTTGCCTGTTCGTGATCCATGAAAACTCCGTGCTCGTCTGGTCGGCTCGCGCCGTATCAAATGCGTGACTATGCCACGTCCGCGTTCAGGACAGCGGCAGGCCGCCGTTAGCCTTGATTTCCCGTAGCGACAACGCCGATTCCACCGACGTCACGCCCGGCAGGCTGCGCATCTCGTCGCGCATGAACGTGCCGTAGTCGTCGAGATCGCGCGCGACCACCTGCAGAATATAGTCGGCGCTGCCCGACACGTTGTGGCACGCGAGAATTCGCGGGATTGCCTGCACCTCGCGCTCGAAACGGGTGGCCACCGCGCGGTCGTGCACGGCAAAACGCACATAGACAAACGCGACGACGCCGAGGCCGAGGGCGGAGCGCGAAAGCATCGCGCGGTACTGATCGATGTAGCCGTCGTTTTCGAGGCGCTTGAGGCGGCGGGCGCAAGGCGTCTCGCTCAGGCCGACCAAGTCGGCCAGCCGTGCGTTCGACATGCGGCCGTCGTTCTGCAGCGCGGCGAGGATCGCGCGGTCTGTTTTATCGAGGTCGGTTGTCATGGTTTTGAGGTGTTGACAGTGCGTTGGCGGAAAACATGACTCGGGAGTGGAATATTAGCGTATTCCTTCAAAGACGAAGCCACTGCCCCTGTATTTCGCCAGCAAACCCTCCACGGACGACGGCAAGATAGAGCCCTTAAAACAAGAGGCTTCTATGATTTCCGCACACCTTCTGGTCGTTTATATCGCTGCGTTGTTTGTGGTTTATGCGGTGCCTGGACCCGACATGGCGCTGGTTCTGCAGACCAGTATCGGACGCGGCGTGCGCAGTGGTTTCGCCGCGGCTGGCGGCCTTGGGGTGGCGCGGGCCACACACGTCACATTGTCGGCATGCGGGGTGGCGGCGCTGCTGCGCAGTGCGCCCTGGTTGTACGACGTGGTGCGTTACGGCGGCGCGGTTTATCTCGCGTGGGTTGGCATCCAGATTTTCCGCTCACCTGTATTCGCATTGCCCGAAGGCGGTGTGATGGGCGCCGAGTCGCGGCCGTTGCGGACCGCTTTCGTCAAGGGCTTGCTGACCAATCTGTTGAACCCGAAAGCACTGCTGTTCTGCTCGGTGCTATTGCCGCAGTTCGTGCGTCCTGCGGCCGGACCGGTTGCGCTGCAGATGGTCGAACTGGGTTTGGTGCTGCTTGCCATCGGCGCATGTTTCGACGTCGTGTACGCGATTGGCGCGGCGCGCATTGCCGGGTGGATGAGGGCTCATCCTCTCGCGCAGACACTGCAGCGTTGGACTTTCTCAGCGGCGCTGATCGGCTTTGCGTTGCGGCTTTCGCTGGACTGACTGACTTCCGAACTTCCGCACTTGCGGATGTCGGCATCAAGCTGATGTGATGCCCATGACAGGTAGCGAATAGAGCAGCGAGGCGCGGCACTCGACGCATGCATCATGCCCACGCGCGAAGTGAGTGTGTTAAAAAAGCCGATAGGCAGCCGCGCACCGTTCCGCGGCAAAACAACCGCTCGCTTCCATCTGTCGATGAAAACTTTTCTGCTTTATGCCGTGACCGCCGTGGCTGAGATCGTTGGGTGCTATTTGCCCTGGCGTTGGCTGAAGGAGGGGGGCTCCATCTGGCTGCTGGTGCCCGGCGCGCTCAGTCTTGCCTTGTTCGCCTGGCTGCTGACGTTGCACGGCACCGCCGCAGGCCGCGTGTATGCGGCTTACGGCGGTGTGTACGTGGCGGTGGCGATCGTGTGGCTATGGGGCGTCGACAAAGTGCGCCCCACGCTGTGGGATGCGGCTGGCGTGGTATTCACCCTGGCCGGCATGGCGATCATCGCGTTCCAGCCGCGTGTGTGATGTCGCAATCACATGTCACCCACGCCACAGCGAACACGCCTTCTTACTTGGCGCCGCCCAGATAGTCGAGCTTGCCAAGTTCGACACCGTTGTGACGCAGAATGTCGTATGCCGTCGTCACGTGAAAATAAAAGTTCGGCAACACGAAACCGAGCAGATATGACAGCCCTGTGAACTCGATTGGGCCAACGCGCATTTTCAGTGTGATCGGCCGTTCTTCAGATCCGTCGATCTGTTGCGGATTGAATTCCTTCAGATAATCAATCGTCTTTTGAAGGCGGGCATCGAGTTCCTCGAAGGTCTGTTCGACGTCGTCGTACTTCGGCGCTTCGACGCCGGCCAGACGCGCCGCGCAGCCCTTTGCCGTGTCGCTCACGATATAGACCTGGCGCAATAGCGGCAGCATGTCCGGTGCGAGCCGGGCGTTCGTGAGCACGGACGGGTCGATCTGTTTCTCTGCAGCGTGCGCCTCGGCCTTGCCGAGGATGACTTGCAGGTTAGTCATGCCGCGCACCAGCACGGGCAATGATGCTTGATACATCGAAATTGACATGGGGATCCTCTGATTCTTCGATCGTGCGCGCGGGTGGCGCGCGAGGCGCTGCGACGGCTGGATTGCCGCTTCAGCATCATAGCGCGGGTGCTGCGCGATGCGCATTGATCGAACGCGACGTTAGCCATTCGGACAACTGCCGCGCATGCCGGAACTGTGTTCGAATGCATGGGTCGGACGGTTTGGCGAAGTCCTTGAAACAGCAATCCGTCGCTGGCCACGCGGCGGAGAGTTCGTGCAGGCGCGTGCCGTGCTTGGGGTCCACCTTGCGGCCCGCGCCGTCACGCTAACAGGAGAATCGATACCATGGTCAATAGACAACCGTTGCCAGGCAGCGAGCGCACGGCGGAACAAGGTTCGACAGTCGTTGGGCAATGCGATCCGGCAGAACGGATCGAGGTTTTCGTGCTGCTGCGCCGTCCACACCAGGCGCAGTTCGATGCACTGATGAGCAAGATCGAAGCGGGCGACCCGAGCGTCAAACCTCTATCGCGGGAGGCCTTTGCAAAAGATTACAGCGCCACTCCGGACGACATCGCGAAGGTCAAGGCTTTTGCCACTGCACACGGTCTGACGGTGGCGCGGGAAGATCCGGCAGCGCGCCAGGTAGTGCTGAGCGGCACGATCGCGCAGTTCCAGACCGCCTTCGGCGTCAAGCTGGAACATTACCAGCACCACACTGCGGGCCAGTTCCGCGGCCGCACCGGCACGATCAGTGTGCCGGACGATTTGCACGGCATCGTGCAAGCCGTGCTCGGCCTCGATAACCGGCCTCAGGCGCGGCCGCACTTTCGCATCCGGCCGCCGTTCCAGCCGGCCAAAGCGCATCAGGCGTCCTTTACGCCGCTGCAGCTCGCGTCGCTGTATCAGTTTCCGCAAGGCGACGGCAGCGGCGAATGCGTCGGCATCATCGAGCTCGGCGGTGGGTACAACACGTCCGACCTCAAGAGTTACTTTGCGAGCCTCGGCGTCGCTTCACCCAAGGTGAAATCTGTCGGTGTCGATCAGGGTAGCAATCAGCCGAGCGGCGACCCGAACGGGCCTGACGGCGAAGTCACGCTCGACATCGAAATCGTCGGTGCGATTGTGCCTGGCGCAACGATCGCGGTCTATTTCACACAGAACAGCGATGCAGGTTTCATCGACGCAGTAAGCCGCGCGGTGCATGACACCACCAACAAACCCTCGGTCGTCTCGATCAGTTGGGGCGGCCCGGAGGCGAACTGGACCAGCCAGTCGCAGCAGGCGTTCAACAGCGTGCTGCAAACGGCGGCAGCACTCGGTGTGACGGTCTGCGCGGCGTCGGGCGACAGCGGCTCGAGCGACGGTTCCAGCGGCGATCAGGTCGACTTTCCGGCGTCGAGCCCTTACGTGCTGGCATGCGGCGGCACGAGCCTGACCGCGTCGGGCACATCGATTTCTCACGAGGTGGTGTGGAGCGACGGCGCACAGGGCGGCGCAGGCGGCGGTGGCGTGAGCCGGACCTTTCCGGTGCCGGTGTGGCAAAAGGGTCTGTCGGCCACTTCATCGAGCGGCGCGAAGACGGCGCTCAGCGGGCGCGGCGTGCCGGACGTGGCCGGCGATGCATCGCCCATCACCGGCTATAGCGTATTGATCGACGGCACGCAGACGGTGGTCGGCGGCACCAGTGCGGTTGCGCCGCTGTGGGCGGCGTTGATTGCGCGGATCAACGCGGCGAAGGGGCAACCGGCTGGTTTCATCAACCCGAAGTTGTATAAGGCGCCGAGTGCGCTCAACGACATCACCCAGGGCAACAATGGCAGCTTCGCCGCGTCGCCAGGCTGGGATGCGTGCACGGGACTCGGCAGTCCCAATGGTCAGAAGGTGGCGGCGGCACTATAGTCTGATGAGTCGCGGTTCAGTTCGGAAGACGCCTCGCTGATTGCCAGCTCCGGCGCTGACCGGCTGTCCGCGCTTGGTCCCGGTACGTTGCGTTCAGGCCGCAGGCGGTTCGGTGCTTGTCTTCAGGAGGCGCAGGCAACGCAGGACACACGAGTGACATCAAGAGACATCGAGACACATCCAGAGAGACACACCAAGACACACCAAGACTTTAACGAATCCATGGAGCGATCATGACGAACACCGAGTCAGCTTCCGTTAGTCCGCAGTCGTCACACAACACGCATGCTTCGTCCGCAACGGCCGCCGCCGGTGCGTCGCACAAAGGCGGAGATCAGCCGTTCTTCGATCCGGTCGCTTATGGCAACGGACCGGACGATTCCGTCACCGATACCACTGAAACAGCCGCGGTCACGCACCATTCGACCACGATCGGCGGCCAGAAGATCAACTACACGGCGACGGCGGGTCACCTCGTCATTGTCGACCCAAGCAGTTCGCAGCCTGAAGCCAAGATGTTCTACGTCGCGTTCACGCAGGACAGCCAGAAGGAGGAAACCCGCCCGGTGACGTTCTTCTACAACGGCGGCCCGGGTTCGTCGTCGGTGTTCGTGCTGCTGGGCTCGTTCGCGCCGCGCCGCATCAAGACGTCGATGCCGGGCTTTACGCCGCCCGCGCCGTATTCGATGGAAGACAATCCGGACAGCCTGCTCGACAAGAGCGACCTCGTCTTCATCAATCCGGTCGGCACGGGCTACTCGGCGGCCATTGCGCCGAAAACGAACCGCGCCTTCTGGGGTGTCGACCAGGACGCCGACTCGATCAAGCAGTTCATCAAGCGCTTTCTCACGAAAAACAATCGCTGGAATTCGCCGAAGTACCTGTTCGGCGAGTCTTACGGCACGGCGCGCAGTTGCGTGCTGGCGTACCGGCTGCACGAAGACGGCGTCGATCTGAACGGCATTACGCTGCAATCGTCCATTCTCGACTACACGCAATCGGGCAACCCGGTCGGCGCGTTGCCCACCACCGCGGCGGACGCGTGGTATCACAAGAAGCTCGGCATTGCACCGCGGCCGACCGACCTCGGCACGTTTGCCGAAGAAGTGGCGCAATTCGCGCGCACCGACTATCTGGCGGCGCTGCGCAAGTTTCCGACGACCGATTCCGCAACGGTTGAAAAACTCAGCGAATACACCGGTATCGACAAAACCACCTTGCTCGCCTGGAGCCTCGATATCGCGTCGTACGACAGCCGCGGCAATTCGCTGTTCCTGACCACGCTGCTGAAATCGCAGGGTCTCGCGCTCGGTGAATACGATGGCCGGGTGACGGCGATCAACACCGGCATCGCCGGCAAGATCGACCCGAATTCCGGTGGCAACGATCCGACCATGACGGCGGTGACCGGCGTCTATACGACGATGTGGAACGTGTATCTGAACGAGCAGTTGAAATACACGTCGAATTCGGCGTTCACGGACCTCAACGATCAGGCATTTCAGTATTGGGACTTCAGCCATATCGATCCGACCGGCGCGCAGAAGGGGCTGGACGCGAAGGGCAACATCATTCTGTACACCGCCGGCGATCTTGCCGCCGTGATGGCGCTCAATCCTGACCTGAAGGTGCTGTCGGCGAACGGGTTCTTCGACTACGTCACACCGTTCTACCAGACCGTGCTCGATCTGCAGCAAATGCCGCTTGTCAGTCAGCAGGTCCGGCAGAATCTGTCGGCGCGTTTTTATCCGTCGGGGCATATGGTCTATCTCGACGGCGGTTCGCGTACCGCGCTCAAGGCGGATCTCGCCAAGATGTACGAGACGACAGTGTCCAACACCCAGGCGCTCTTCCGTATCCGCGCCTTGCAGGCCCGGGTGGTGCAAAAGCCGAAGTAGGTTGCGGTCGCGCGGTGCCTGGGCCGCGCCTGAGCGAGGCTCAGGCAGCTGCGTTGCCTTTGTACGGTGTTTCGGCACGGTCCTGCTACCTGTATCCGTGCAGGCCAGGGCCGCGCCGGCGTTCGCCTGCGAGTGCATTGGGACGCACCTTCACTAACCTGCGTATGTAAGCCTTTTTAGCGTAGGCATATTGAATGTGTTTTAATTAGTCTGCGAATTGAACTATTGCGCGCCGCTGCCGGCGCGCCGACGAATGAACGCAGGCATTGCAGACAGGCGCCGCATCATCTATTACAGCGACGCAACCAGCAGGACACACCAGGAGGCTCCGTCGACGCTCGCGCGCCGGTGCAGTGCCGCGCGTCCCGGCCGCAAGATGCGTCTTGCGTTCCTGCTCGGCTTCACCGCGCTGCTTGCTTTGCGAATCGGTGAAGTCCGGGCTCAGGATTCATCGATGCTCGACGAGCGCGTCACGCAGGAGTCCGTCGGCGAAACGATTTGCCGACCCGGCTATGCGGACACGGTTGCACCGCCGTTCGACGAGTTGATGGCCCACAAGGACCGCATGCTTGCCGCGCGCGGCATCGGTGCCGAGAACGGTTCCGCTTTCGCGCTGGACAGGCGCGTGCCCATCGTGCTCGGCGGCTCGCCGAACGCACCCGCCAATCTCGATCTTCTGCCGTGGGCAGGCCACCAGGGCGAGCGTCGCAAGGCGCGCGCCGCGGTCATGCTCAAACGCTGCGTTTGCGAAGGGAAGCTGAGTCTCGCGGAGGCGCAAGCCGCGATTGTCGGTAACTGGTCGGTGGTCTATTCGGGCTTCAGCCAGACGTCTTGCGACGTGAGCCGTCTCGATGTCGCAACCGGCGACAGCAACGGACGAGGCGAAGGTCACGACAGCGCGCCATGAGGCTGCCTGTCTTTGCCTGCGTTGTCCTCGCGGTTCATTCGCGTTCACTCAGCGCCGCTCGCGGCGCGCTGCCCCAACATATTCCCGGAGGACCACCATGACCCATTCACGCCTTACCGCCTTGGCGCTCGCATTCGGCTCTCTGTTCGGCAGCGCTGCGGCGCTTGCCGCCGAGCCCGTGCACTGCGGCAGTGCCGACTCGCTGCAGATTCGCGGCGACGTGCCCGCAGCAATCAGTTTCGACGTGTACCGGCAACTGCGGCCGCTGAACGCGCAGCGCGTCGCGCTGTTTCAGGCGGCCGGCGAGGTGAAACGCCTGCCGGACGGTTTGGCGGTATGTGAAGTTGCCGACGACGGCGTCGACGATCCATCCGCGGTACTGGTTCACGTGCCGCAAGGCAAGAATGCATGGTGGGTGAGCGCGGCAAACGTGCAAGCGGCGGACTGATCCCGACGATCAGCCCGCCCTTTGCCCACGTCCCCCGTAGGATGCCGGTGGCGATAAATGTCGCTGTCCTGTGCGGCCCGGTTTTTGCGCAGAGTCCGCGTCTGGCGCGTGTGCCGGGCCTGCACCACTGAATGAACATGTGTTTTGCTATTTTTACGGCCGCTTATTCAGGTACAGTGCATTAACGGAAGTTTTTGTAGGTCCGTTTTTACGACATTGTGTCGCATCGCTTTTGTTGTCGATTGTGGCTATCCTGAAAACAGGACGAAATTCGAAGGGGAGATTTAAATGATTGCCTTCTATCTGACATTGGCTGCTGTGGGTGCGGCCGGCGCCGCCTTGATCCGCGAACTCGCGGCTGCTCAGGCGAAACAGCGTGCAGCGCTGCGCCCGGTGCGGGTACAGGCCGCGGATCGCAGCGCGCGCCGAGGGTAGGCGGCATGAACCTGATCGTGCGCAATATCGCGGAATCGTGCAGCGAGCAGGAAGTGCGGGAGTTCCTCAAGCGTGAGCTTGGGCATTACGCGAAAAACGTTGAGGTGGTCGATGCCGGGAAGCCCAGCGCCTACGCCACGGTCGAGTTAAACGCGGAAGTGCCATATGTGGGCGAGGTGATCGCGCGGCAGATTCACGGCAAGCAGTTAGGTGGCTTGACGCTCGAAGCCAGCGCCGATCTGTTCAGTGACGACACACCGCCTGCTCACTGAGTCAGTCACAACCGCATTTGCCGATTGCTTCGAAAGCGCCGAGTGGGGAGAACGCCCTGCGTCAGGCGCAAATTCCTGACGCCCATCCTCCCCGCGCATTCTGCTCGTTACTTCCCTTTTTTCATTCCCCGCCTGTCTTTATCGGCCAATCGAACGGCGTGTAGGGCAGCGCCCGCTTGTGTCGCGTGATGTCGTAGAAGCGCAGGACAGTTTCGCGCGCCGCATCGCTCACCGGTTTGCCTTCCAGAAAGTCGTCGATATCGTCGTAAGGGATGCCGTACGCGTCTTCGTCAGGTCGTTGTGGACGCAACATTTCCAGGTCGGCAGTCGGCACCTTGTGCGCCAGCGATTCGGGTGCGCCCAAGGCTTTGGACAGTGCCCGCACACGACGTTTGTTCAGACCGGTGAGCGGCAGCACATCGGCGCCGCCGTCACCGAACTTCGTGAAAAATCCCATCACCGATTCGGCCGCATGATCCGTGCCGATCACCACGCCCGCTCGTGCGCTGGCGACCGCGTACTGCGCGATCATTCGCTGGCGCGCCTTGATATTGCCGTGGACGAAGTCCTGCTGTGAGTCGTCGTTAAATCGCATGCCGCTGTTATCCAGTGCGGCGAGCATTGCATCGGCGGCGGCTTTGATATCGATGGTGAGATTTTCGTCCGCGCGAATGAAGCTCAAGGCCTGCTGCGCATCGGCTTCATCCTTTTGCACGCCGTAAGGCAAACGGATCGCAACGAAACGCGCGTCGTACTGTTCGGCGCGCAATCGCTCGACCGCGAGTTGTGCAAGCCTGCCGGCGGTAGTTGAATCGACACCGCCGCTAATACCGAGCACGTAGGTTTTCAGGCCATTGCTGCGCAGATAGTTCGCCAGAAAGGCGACCCGGCGCTCGATTTCCTGTGCGGCGTCGAACTCGGCGGCGATGTGCATTTCCGCTGCAATGCTTGCCTGGCGTGCGGCTGGGTCTTGTTGCGTCATGTTCCTCTTTCCTCCATGTGCGGTAACGCGAGTGTCGACCATGAATGCTCGCGCTGATTGCATGAGCGACCGGTCCACAAACGAGTCGATTCTGCGAGTATGTCGCGACGAATCGGTTGTACGGTTTTATCGCGGATATTGGCTTTCAATTCACTTTGCGCTGCTTTTAAAACCGCGGCGCAGAACGTTGGATATTGATTGTTGGTACGGCAATGTGGGTGAATTGGCCGAGTCTTCATCGACAGATGCCAACGCGCTTAGTAACATCCTCGTTCCGAGCGCCGCATGAGCCGGCGAGCAGTCAATAATAATCAGGTTTGCTCAAACACGCGATGAACTACCCCAATTGGCCTGGTCAGCCTGCACCGGACCGCAGTACTTCTGCATCGGTAGATCGTCGAAGCGAAGTGGTGTGCATGTCGGATTTACGCTTCGTGCCGCGTTTCGTGCGCGCCGTTGGTTCAGTGCGCTACCTGGCGCGCGTGTTCACGGCTGTCATTTGCGCGGTGTCATGTGGCGTCGCTATTGCGGCGACGGGTACGGCATCGGCTCCGGCTTCAGTCGCCACGTCCGCACGGCCATCGGCATCCGTAGTGGCGAACCACCCGGCGCGTGCGGTCGACGCATCGGGCGTTGCCGCGCCCGATGCGGCCGGCGTGGTCGACCCACGTCGCGCGTTCCTGCTGCGCGACGTGTTCGCGCAAGACGTCACGCGCCGGCTGAAAGTGCCGGCCGCGGAGCAGCGCGCCTATGCCGACCGTCTGCAAACGGCGCTCGGCGAACATATGCTCGGCAACCTGTCAGGCGAGTATGTCGTGCTGGTCGATCGCAACGCCAACGTGCAGGCGCTGTTCATCTATTTCCGGGCAGCGCCGTCCGACGGTTGGCAGATGATCGGCGCTTCGCCGGTCTCGACGGGCCGGCCTGGCGAGTACGACCACTTCATCACGCCGCTCGGTGTGTTCGAACATACGCCGTCCAATATGGACTTTCGCTCCGAAGGCACGCTGAACGAGAACCACATCCGCGGCTACGGCAAGCGCGACATGCGGATCTTCGACCTTGGCTGGGCGCAGGGCGAACGGGGTTGGGGCAAGGGCGGCATGTCGCAGATGCGTTTCCAGATGCACGCCACCGATCCGGACCGGCTCGAGCCGCTGCTCGGTATTCGCCATTCGAAGGGTTGCGTGCGGATTCCTGCGTCGCTCAACGCGTTTATCGACCACTACGGCATTCTCGACGCTGAATATGTCGCGCTCGTCGAGTCGGGCAAATCGCTGTGGGTATTGAAAAGCGATCGCCAGGTGACGCCGTGGGCGGGGCGCTATATCGTCGTGGTGGATTCCGCGCGCAAGAGCCGCCCGGCCTGGGCACCGGCCCCGGGCAGCAAGGTGCGCGCGAAAGTGCCTGCGGGAGCCGATACAGCGGATTAAGCGGCGGGTTGAGTGGCGGGCGCGGGTGCCGGAGCCGATATCGATCTGGCCACGGTCACGCGACCATGCCGCCCGGAACGCGCGACGAACGCGCATTGATCGACGCATGCCGGTCTGCGTCGATCGAAAAAGCTCACGACCGCGCCAGCACCACGCCCACCAACGCCACCGCAAATCCGGCGATCTGCACCGGCAGGAGCGTTTCGCCAAAGCCGACATACCCCTCGAGCGCGGCGAGCGGCGGCGCGAGAAACATCAGCGCGGTGGCGCGCGCTGCATCGCCGCGCCTGACCATCCACACCAGTAAGGTGACGCTGATTCCGGACAGCATCACGATGCCCCACGCCAGCGACCCCCACAAAGTGGCCGATGCAATCCAGCGATGCTCGCCGAGCGCCAGCGCAAGCATCGCCGCAACGACTGCCGCGCCGAAGTTCTGCACCGCACTTGCGCTGCGGATATCGGCCTTTGCGAGCGAAGTCTTCTGAAACAGCGTGCCTGCAGTGATCGCGCCGATCGCGAGGATCGAAATAAGCACGACCAGCCACGGCGGCGCGTCGCCATGCGAGGCGGACGGCGCGGCTGCGGCGAGTTTCGGTTCGAGAACCAGCACGACGCCGGCGAGGCCGAGCGCCATCCCTGTCCAGCCACGCCGGGAAAGCCGTTCGCCGAATAGCGGCGCCGCGACGGCGGCAGTCGCAAGCGGCTGCAGTGCGCCGAGCAGCGCCATCACTCCGGCGCTCAATCCCTGTGCGACAGCCCAGTAGCCCGCGCCGAGATAGACGCCTTGCAGCAGCGCGCCCGCTATCAGGTGCTTGCCAAGATCGCGGCCGGTCGGCCACGCGGCGCGTGCAGCGAGCGCCGCAAGCGCGAATATCAGCGCGGTGCCGCCGAAGCGCGCGAGCAGGAACAGATTGGGATCAGCATACGGTGTGATCGCCCGGGCGACCACAAAACCGGTCGACCACAACACGACGAATACAGCGGCGATGGAGGAGGCGAGCATCGGCAACAGGTAGCTTGAAAAGCCGCCATCTTGCCGGGACGCAAGACGCGCGTCTTGTTCGAAGCTGCAATCATCACCACATCAGCAATACCGTCCCCGCGCCGAGTACTCCGCCGCACACCGCGCACGCCCACAGCAGCACACGCGTGCGCCGATATTCATGGCTGATATCGACCATCAACTGCGCATTCTGCTGCGGGGTGCGGGCGCGATCGTGCTCATGCTGCAGATAGCGCACGGCCAATTGCGGCACGCGCGGCAGCATATGCGCCAGATGTGGCAACTCGCGCGAGATGCGCTTGATCCAGCCGCGATGATCCATATCGCGCTGCGCTATGCCTGCCAGCACGCCGCGTGTGACATTCCACGTATCGACACCCGGATGCAGCGCACGCGCGAGCATTTCCGCCTGCTGGAACGAACGCTGCGCGGTGGCGAGCCGCCCGGACACGGCGCCGTCGAACGGATGCACCGCATGCAGCAGATGATGAAATAGCGAACCCGCCGAGCGGTCCTCCGGCGCGGCTGCAAAGTGCGCTTCGGCGCGCGTGCGCAACTCGGCTTCGAGTATCTCCTTGCGCGTGTCGTCGGACACATGACCGGCGTCGCGATGCAGTTCGGCGAGCCGGCCGTAGTCCTGGTCGAAGAGGGCAGTCGCGCCGTGCACGAAGAATTCGCGCTCGCCGGTCGACAGGCTCGACATGATCGAAAACTCCGCCAGCACGAGGCGTCCCAGCGTGTCCGGTTCGATGCTCACGCGCACTTTGCGCGCATCGAGCGTCGCGTGAAAGAAGCCGTGCTCGAATGCCTGTTCAGTCACCACCTCGACGATATGCGCGGCCAGCGGCGCAAGCTTGACGTGGTGCAGATGCAGGCCGGGCAGGTCGCTTGCGGCCAAGGTGCTGACGCGTTGCATCGTCAGCGTCTGGTTGGTGCACAGGTCCCAGATCACGTCCGGTACGACGATGCGCCGGTCGCCGTCGAAATGATGGCCGGTCTGGCTCAGATTGGCGGCTTCGGCGCGCAGATCGAAACGGCGCTGGATATCGTCGGTGAAGGTCTGCGCCAACGTCCGCAGTTGCAGGCGGCGGGCCGAGCCGGAAAATTTCTCCAGCCAGCGCGCGACCCAGCGCAGAAGCGCGAGCTCGTCGCCGATCTGTTGCAACTGATCGGCGTGCACCAGCTTGATGGCCACTTCGCTATGGCCGTTGACCGGCACGATGAGCCGCGCGAAGTGCGTCTGTTCGGCAAAGCCGCCGCGCACCGGCACCAGATCGACTGCGCTGAAGATCGTGGCGAGCGGCCGGCCGAATGCGCGTGCCAAAGCCAATTCGGATTCCTGCGGCGGCAGCGCGGCTTCCAGATGATCGATTGCGTCGATGGCATCGTGCAGGGTGCCGCTCGCGAGTTCGGGCCGTTCGGCCAGGGTCTGCGCGAAGCGGCTCGCGAGCGGCCCGAGCGCGGGCAGCACGCCGTGCAGGCTCGCGCCGCTGCGCCCGGCCGCGTGCACGCGGCCGATCAGCTCGATCATCCAGTGCAGTTTGTGGTCGGATGGGGCGGCAAGCCAGATCAGGCGTGTGCCATAACGCAACGCGTGGAACAGCAGCAGTAAGCGGCGAAACAGTGGCGGCATCGGCAGTTCGGTTGACGGGCTACGCGGTTTCGACAGGCGTCGGCGCGCGGCCAGGGCGTTCAGATTAGCAGGTAAGCGCCATAAGAGGAGCGTCCCCGTGCCACGCGTAATACAATACCGCGGCCTTCTCCAATCGTGGCGAAACCCAAGCGTGCCGGTTCCCGGCCTCCAACAGATGCTCGCAGAACAACGTCACCAATACATCCTGGCGCAAGTCGCTAAAACCGGCGCGCTCTCGGTCGCTGAACTGGTGCGCGAACTGAATGTGTCGCGCGAGACCATCCGCCGCGATCTGAATGCGCTGGCCGGGCGCGGTCTGCTCGTCACGACCCACGGCGGCGCGCTCTCCAGCGACCGGCGCGAGCCGGACCTCGATACGCGCGAAGCCGCCAACGCCGGCGCCAAGCGCGCCATCGGCGAACGCGCGGCCGAGTTCGTGCCGGACGGCGCCTCGCTGATCATCGATTCGGGCAGCACCACGCAAGCGGTGGCCCGGGCGCTGCTCGACCGGCACCGCCTGTCGGTCTATACGAACGACTGGCGTATCGCGCTGCTGCTCGGCCGCCGCAACGATAACCGCGTGACGCTGCTCGGCGGTGAGCTGTCGGATATCGAAGACGCCACTTTCGGCCTCGACACTGTGCAACAGCTGACGCAGTACCACGCGGATTTCGCCTTCATCGGTGCGGGCGGCATTTCGCCGGACGGCTACCTGACCGACTACAGCCGCATGGCCGCCGAAGTGCGCAGCCGTATGATCGCCGCCGCCGACATGGTGGTGGTTGTCGCCGACCACTCGAAGTTCGGGCGCGTGACCCCGGTGCGCATCAACGGGATCGAATCGGCGCGTTATCTGGTCACCGAGCTGGCGCCGGAGAAGGCGCTCGGCAAGGCGATCACGGCGCATGGGCCGGAAATCCTGATCGCCTGAGCGGCTGCGCCCATGGAGCACACGGGCGGCAGGTGGCCAGAGCGGAGAAACGCATGAGCGAGCGCCCCGCATACCTGCGCGCCACGGCTGCTCTGCGGCATCCACGTCACGTCACTTCACGCGAATCCCAAGCCATTTCAGCGTACGGTCGATCGCGGCCACCGCGCTATGCAGTTCGTCCGCATCGATCGCGCCGATGCAACCCACGCGGAACGTGTCCACTTGCGTCAGCTTGCCGGGATACAGCACGTAACCCGCCTCGCGCACCGCGGCATAAAAGTTTGCAAAATTCCACGCGGGGTCGCGCGGCGCGTAGAACGTGACGATCACCGGCGCCTGTACTTCGGGTTTCAGAAACGGTTCGAAGCCGAGCGCTTTCATGCCGCTTACCAACGCCGCGCAGTTCCGCGTATAGCGTGCGCCGCGTGCCGCTTGTCCCCCTTGCGCGAAGAACTGATCGAGCGCCTGACGCAAAGCCGCGACCACATGAGTCGGCGGGGTGAAGCGCCACTGGGTCGTCTTCTGCATATAGACGTATTGATCGTACAGATCCAACGCGAGCGACGGCGAACGTCCTTCGCTTCGCTCCAGCACGCTGCGCCGCACAATCACGAATCCCATGCCCGGCACGCCTTCCAGGCATTTGCCGCTCGCCGAGATCAGCGCGTCGATGCCGCCGCGCCGTAAATCGATCGGCAGTGCGCCGAACGAGCTCATCGCGTCGACGATCAGGCTTTTGCCGTGCCGCTGACACACCGCGGCGATATCGTCGAGCGGATTGAGCAGACCGGCGCTCGTTTCCAGGTGGACTTGCGCGACGTGAGTGATACGCGAGTCGCGGTTCAGGGCGTCTTCAATGGCGGCCGCGCTGACCGGTTCGTCCTCGCGCAGCGTCAGTTCCACATAAGCGATCCCCATACGCTGCAATATTCGGATCAGACGGGCACAATACGCGCCGTTGTTCGGAACCAGCACGCAGCCTTGACGCGGCACCAGCGTGCCGAGCGCCGCTTCGACCGCGAACGTGCCGCTGCCTTGAAGCGGTACGCAAACATAGTCATTTTCGCCATGTACGATTTTGACGAGGTCGGCGCACACGCTATGGGTCATACGGTTGAAAGCAGCGTCCCACGAGCCCCAGTCGCGCAGCATCGCCTCGCGGGTTTGCGGCGAAGTGCTCAACGGGCCCGGCGTCAACAGGATTGGATCGTTTCCAGGAATCACAGCGCCTCCGTCATCAGATGAATGTCCGTCACCCAGGCAGGGTGACGAAAAGATTGATTTGGATATTATTGGCGAATTGTGTCAATTGTTGGAATTCGCCAGAATCGTCATGGCGTTGTCACGGAAACCTGTGATCCTTGCCGTGCCCGTTCAGGCATGGCCGGCAGCGCGAATGTGGTAGGTGAGCTGTAAGTCAGGCTGGAGAAGAAGCAGCAAAGTTGTCGGCAATCTGCAATCCCCGCGAATTCGGGCGAAACTGCACGGCAACTGGCTGCGGGCAACACGCAAGCGGCGCGGCGCTACCGCCGTTCAATCACAACAGGTATCGGGATATCCCGACCGTCTGGTTTTTTGCCTTTCGGAGAGAGCGACATGACAAAGACGAATTCCCTTCACGCCACGGCTGGCCTCGCACGCAAACTGTTGCCGGCGCTGATCGCCGCGGCAGCATTCGGCGGCACGGCGATGCAGGCCCATGCGGCTGACGCCGTGGTGCTGTACACCGCCGACGGCCTCGAAAACCTCTATAAGGATGTGCTGCCGGCCTTCGAAAAGAAGGAAGGTGTGAAGGTCAACATCGTCACGGCAGGTAGCGGCGAAGTGGTGAACCGCGCCACCATCGAGAAGGATCAGCCGAAGGCCGACGTCATCGTCACGTTGCCGCCGTTCATCCAGCAAGCCGACCAGGCCGGCCTGCTGCAGGCTTATCAGAGCGCCAACTACAAGAACGTGCCGGCGATTGCCAAGGCGCCGAACGGTTCGTGGGCGACTTTCGTGAACAACTACTTCTCGTTCGCGATCAACCCGGACGTCACCAAGAACCAGCCGAAGACCTTCGCCGACCTGTTGCACCCGGACTACACCGGCAAGGTCGCCTACTCGAACCCGGCTACGGCTGGCGACGGTATGGCCGTGATCATCCTGACCACGTCGCTGATGGGCGAAGACAAGGCGTTCGACTATCTGAAGAAGCTTGAAGAGAGCGCCAAGTTCCACACCAAGGGCACGGGCTACCTCGACGTACTGCTCTCGCGTAACGAAATCGCCTTCGCTAACGGCGACCTGCAGATGGATCTGGACGATGCAGCGAACGGCGGCCTGTCGCTCAAGCCGATCTTCCTCGCAGCCAAAGCCGGCGATAAGCCGACCACGTTCCAGCTGCCGTACGCGATCGGCCTGATCAAGAACGGTCCGAACCAGGCTGAAGGCAAGAAGCTGATCGACTACCTGATGTCGACCGATGTGCAATCCAAGGTGCCGGACATCTTCGGTATCCCGGGCCGCACGGACGTGCCGCTCGCCGGCAAGAACGGCGAAGCAGTCAAGAAGGCGATCGCCGGCGTGACGCTGATTCCGGTGGACTGGACGCAAGTGATGGCGAAGAAGGCTGACTGGACGGCACGTTGGAAGAGCGATGTGATCGGCTCGTCGGGCAAGCAGCTCGAAGTCGTCAAGCCGAAGTAAGCCGCAGTTCGCAATTGAGTCAGGCGGCGCTTCCCGCATCCGTGCGGGGCGCCGTATCAGCATTAATCCAGTTGGAGGATGAACCCGGTGAATACGGCCAGTCTTGCTCACCCAGGCGCGCTCGGCGCCTCACCGGACGCGCTCGACGGCGCGCGTTCGAACACGCCGGGCGGCGTGCAGATCGACCATCTGACGGTGCGCTTCGGCACGCGCACCGTGCTCGACGATCTGTCGTTGACCATTCAGCGCGGCGAGTTGCTCACCGTGCTTGGTCGCAGCGGTTGCGGCAAGACCACGCTGTTGCGCTTCATCGCCGGGTTCATCGAAGCGGACGGACTGTCGGGCACTTTGACCGTCGCCGGTCACGACCTGACGCACGTGCCGCCGCATAAGCGCAATCTCGGCTTGCTGTTCCAGAGCTATGCACTGTTCCCGCATCTATCGGTATTCGACAACGTGGCGTTCGGATTGCGTGCACGCCGCACGCAGTCGAAGGATGTCGCGCGACGTGTCGCCGACGCGTTGAAGCTCGTGCAACTGGGCGACGCCGGTCATCACATGCCGGCGCAATTGTCGGGCGGCATGCAGCAGCGCGTGGCGCTCGCGCGTGCGCTTGTGATCGAGCCCGATGTGTTGTTGCTCGACGAACCGCTTTCCGCACTCGACGCCAATCTGCGCGCCTCGGTGCGTTCCGAACTGAAGGCGCTGCACGAGCGCCTGCCGAATCTGACGATCGTCTGCGTGACGCACGATCAGGACGACGCGCTGGTGCTGTCCGACCGCACGCTGCTGATGCGCGAAGGCCGCATCGCGCAACTCGGCACGCCGCAACAGTTGTACGACACGCCGAGCGACGGTTTCGTCGCGCGCTATCTGGGCGCGGCCAATCTGTTGCCGCCGCAGGTGGCATTCGGCATGGACGACGTGCGCTACAACGAGCGCGAGCGGGTCGCCTGTCTGCGTCCGGAAGCGCTGCGTATCGTGCCGCTTGGCGAGGGGCAATTGCATGGTGCGATTGCGTCGGTCGAATGGTACGGCGCGGTGTTGTCGGTGTCGGTCGCTCTGGACGCGATGCCTAACGAGCCTGTGCTGGTCACCATGCAGCGTGGCCACGGCATGATGCCGGAGAAGGGCGCGCGTGTTTCCCTGCGTTATGAGGCTGACGATGTCGTCCTTATCAACCCCTGATACCCCCAATTCGATCAGCGACGCTGCTGCGGATGCCCGCCGCAGCGCGAGCGCGGCCTCGCACACGGCGGCGGTGAAGCGACGCGAACGCGCGGCGCAATGGCACCTGCTGTTCCTCGCGGTGGTCGTGCTGGGTCCGCTGGTGATCTATCCGCTCGTGCGTCTGGTGCTGCTGAGTTTCACCGGTCCGCACGGTTTGAGTCTGCAGGCCTACTCGGCGTTTTTCGGCAATCCGGAAACGCGCGGCGTGGTCGGCACCACGCTGTGGATTCTGTGTGTGAGCGCCGGGCTCGCATCCTTGCTCGGTATCGGTCTCGCGTCGCTATTGTTCTTCAAGCCGTTTCCCGGCGCGCGCATGGTCACGCGGTTCCTCGAGCTGTTCGTCGCGTTCCCCTCGTTTCTGGTCGCGTTCACGCTGATCTTTCTGTACGGCTCGCAAGGCTCGGTCAGCATCGCCTTGCAGCAGCTGTTTCATCTCGAGGCACCACCGCTCAATTTCCTGTTCGGCGTGGGCGGCGTGATTCTCGCGGAAGTGGTCTTCTACGCGCCATTTGTTGTGCGTCCTACGCTGGCGTCGTTTGCCACGCTCGACATGCGTCTGATCGAAGCCGCCCGCAGTCTCGGCGCAAGCGGCTGGATGGTCGCGTTCAAGGTGATCCTGCCGCTCGCGTGGCCGGGCATCGCCGCGGGCACGATCCTGTGTTTTCTGCTGACCTTGAACGAGTTCGGCATTCTGCTCGTGCTCGGCAGCGCGCACCTGATTACGCTGCCGGTCGCGATCTACAGCTCGGCGACCGTCGACCTGGATCTGCCGACCGCCGCCGCCGGCGCGGTCGTGATGCTGATCATGTCGTTGTCGCTGTACGCGTTGTACCGCCAGGTCAACCGTCGCAAGGTGAAAGGAGCGGGCCATGGCCGTTGAACTCGACCCAACCGTTTTGCCGGTCATGCACAAGAAGGCGCGGCCGGTGCGCCGCAGTCTGCCGGTGCGCATACTCGGCAGTCTGTTTCTCGGCTTTGCCGCGTTGGTGTGCTTCTGGCTGTTCGTCTTGCCGGTGCTGGTGGTCGCGCTGTCGAGCGTCGCCGGGCACTGGTCGGGCACGATCCTGCCGGACAGCCTCAGCACACGCTGGTTCGAGCGGCTCGGTTCCAGCGACTTCGACGCGCTGACTACAAGCCTCAGCATCGGCATGGGCGTCGCCGTGCTCGGCACGATTCTCGGGCTGTGGCTGGCGCTGGCGCTCGAAGGCCGTGACCGGCGTGGTCTCGGCGCATTCGTCGACACCATCGCGATGATGCCCAACGGCGTGCCGAGCGTGGTGCTCGGGCTGGCCGTGCTGATCGCGTACCACAAGCGTCCGCTCGATCTGTCGAGCTCGGCGGCCATTGTCGTGTTCGTGCAGCTCGCGCTGGTGCTGCCGTTCTGCTACCGCTGCGCGGCCGCCGCGTTGCGTCCGGAATTGACCGTTCTGCGCGAAGCTGCGGCGAGCCTGGGTGCGCCGCCGTCGATGGTGCTGCGCCGCGTCGTGCTGCCGCAACTGGTGCCGGCGATCCGCGCAAGTCTCGCACTCGGTTTCGCGCTCTCGCTCGGCGAACTCGGCGCCACGCTCACCGTGTACCCGCCGGGCTTTGCAACGGTACCGATCGTGGTGGTCGGGCAGGTGGAGCGCGGTTATTACCTGCCGGCCTCCGCGTTGTCGCTGATTCTGCTGATGGTCTCGCTTGCTGCGTTGCTGCTGATCGCGGCGCGTGTCCCGCGCCGTCGGGTGGACTGACGGGCACACCTTCTGATTGTTGTGTTTGCGTGCGCATGCCAGGCGGCGGGCGTGCAGACACATATCAATGTGGCGAAATTTGTCAAAATGACCGAATATATGCAAACTGCTTCTGTCGATCCGATCGAGGTTGTGCGCAGGCATTCGCTGACGACGCTGGTCCGCGACGAAATCGAACGGCACATCACCGAAGGGGCACTCGCACCCGGCGACAAACTCAACGAGGCCGACTGGGCTGCGCGTCTGCAGGTGTCACGCGGGCCGGTGCGTGAGGCGTTTCGCGCGCTGGAGCAAGCGGGTCTCGTGCGCACCGAGAAAAACCGCGGCGTGTTCGTGCGGACAGTATCGCTCGCGGAAGCGGACGAGATTTATGCGGTGCGCGCGGTGCTCGAAGAAGCGGCGTGCCGGATGCTGGCTTCGCGTATCGATGCGCAGAAGCTTGCGGTGTTGCGCGAGTGGCTCGACGCGATGCGCGCCTCGCTCGATGCGCAGGATCACGATGCCTACGCGCGCGCCAACGTGGCGTTTCACGACGCGATCGTGGCGGCGTCGGGCAATGTGAAGCTGTACGAGACCTATCGAAGGCTGGTGAGCGAATTGAGTCTGTTTCGCCGCGCCGCGCTGGTGGTGCATGCCGATGCGATGGAACGCTCGCTCGCCGAACATCGCGCGATTCTGACGGCGCTGGCCTCGCGCGATGCCGAACATGCTGCGGCGTTGATGCATGCTCATGTGAACGGTGGCCTGCAGCGCGCGCGTGAGGCGTGCGAACCGGCGGGGTCGTTGGGTGCGGTGCGGATGTCGGCGGCATCGAACGATTGAGACTGGCTGCAACGGATTGACTGGAGCACACGTGCTCTCAACGGACGGAAGGTAACAATGGCAAACGCAAGCGAACGTACGATCGAAGTCAACGGCCGCAGTTACCGGCTGCCCTCGCAACCCACGGTCGTGGTGTGCGTCGACGGCTGTGAATACGATTACCTCGAAGCCGCAGTCGCGGCCGGCGTCGCGCCTTTCATCGGTAAGATGCTCAAGGGCGGCGCGGCCTTCAAGGGTGACTGCGTGATTCCGTCGTTCACCAACCCGAATAATCTTTCGATCGTGTGCGGTGTGCCGCCCTCGGTGCACGGCATTTGCGGCAACTACTTCTGGGACCCGGACGCGAACGGCGGCGAAGGCGCGGAAGTGATGATGAACGATCCGGCCTATCTGCGCGCGGGGACCTTGCTGGCTGCCGCGGCGGAAGCAGGCGCGGCGGTCGCCGTGGTCACCGCGAAAGACAAGCTGCGCCGGCTGCTCGGCTGGCAATTGAAGGGCATCTGCTTCTCGGCGGAAAAAGCCGACAAGGTGACGCGCGAAGAAAACGGCATCGATGAAGTACTCGATCTGGTCGGCTTGCCGGTGCCCGATGTGTATAGCGCGGGTTTGTCCGAGTTCGTGTTCGCCGCCGGCGTGCGGCTTGCTGAAACCCGCAAGCTCGACCTGATGTATCTGTCGACCACCGATTACATTCAACATAAATGGGCGCCGGGCACCGAAGGCGCGAACGCGTTTTACGCGATGATGGACGGCTACCTCGCCAAACTCGATGCGCTCGGCTGGGTGATCGGCCTCACCGCCGACCACGGCATGAACGCCAAGCACGATCCGAAGACTGGCGAGCCGAATGTGATCTATCTGCAGGACGTGCTGGACGATTGGCTTGGTGTTGGGCGCGCCCGTGTCATCTTGCCGATTACCGATCCCTATGTCGTGCATCACGGCGCGCTCGGTTCGTTCGCGACGATTTACCTGCCGCACGATGTGAGCGTTACGCAGGTGATCGAACGGATCGGCGGATTGCAGGGCATTGAAGTCGTGCTCGACAATCACGCCGCTTGCGAGCGCTTCGAGCTGCCGAATGACCGCGTCGGCGATATCGTCGTGGTCAGTACCCGGCATGTGGTGCTCGGCACGCGTCGCGACGAACACGATCTGTCCGGACTGACCGTGCCGTTGCGTTCGCACGGCGGCATCTCCGAGCAGGAAGTGCCATTGTTGTTCAATCGCCGCGTCGAGGGTTTGCCTTCTGGGAAACGGTTGCGCAACTTCGATATCTTCGACGTCGCTTTGAATCACGTGTCGCCATCATGAACGCCGTGCTGCGGGACCATCCGGCATTTCGGGCGGAAGCGCTGCGGCTCAAAGGCGAGCGCGCGATGCGCTCGCGCACGCTCGACGTGTTCGATCCTTATTCAGGGACGCGGGTGGGTACGGTTCCGTTGGCGAGCATCGACGATGTGCGCGCCGCGTTCGAATACGCCGCCGCCTATCAGGCGAAGCTCACGCGCTACGAGCGCTCGCAGATTCTCGAACGCGCTGCGGCGCTGCTGCGGGAGCGGACCGAGGAAGCTTCTGACCTGATTTCGCTCGAGTCGGGTTTGTCGAAGCAGGATTCGCGCTATGAGATCGGCCGCGTCGCCGATGTGTTCAAGTTTGCCTCGATCGAAGCCTTGCGCGACGACGGGCAGAGTTTTTCCTGCGATCTCACGCCGCATGGCAAGAAGCGCCGGGTGTTTTCGCAGCGTGAGCCGCTGGCGGGTGTGATCGTCGCGATTACGCCGTTCAACCATCCGATGAACCAGGTCGCGCACAAGATTGCGCCGGCTATTGCAACCAATAATCGCGTGGTGTTGAAGCCTTCGGAGAAGGTGCCGTTGTCGGCGTTTTATCTGGCGGACATTCTTTATGAAGCGGGTTTGCCGACGCCGATGCTGCAGGTGCTGACCGGCGATCCGCGCGAAATCGCCGATGAACTGATTACGCATCCTTTGGCCGATCTCGTCACGTTCACCGGTGGCGTGGCGATCGGCAAATATATTGCGTCGAAGGCGGCTTACCGGCGCGTCGTGCTGGAGCTTGGCGGCAACGATCCGCTGATCGTGCTCGAAGACGCCGATCTCGATCGCGCGGCGACACTGGCCGTGCAGGGCTCGTATAAGAACTCCGGGCAGCGGTGTACTGCAGTCAAACGAATGCTGGTGCAGAAGAGCATCGCGGCGGACTTCACCGATCTGGTTGTGGAGAAGACGCGCGCATGGACCTATGGCGATCCGTTCGATGCGTCGAATCAGATGGGCACGGTGATCGACGTCGCCGCGGCGCAACTATTCGAGGCGCGTGTGAACGAGGCTGTGGCGAGTGGCGCGCGCTTGCGCATCGGAAACCAACGCGACGGCGCGCTTTATTCGCCGACGGTGCTGGATGGCGTCGACCCGTCGATGACATTGGTACGCGAGGAAACGTTCGGCCCGGTGTCGCCGATCATTACCTTCGACACGCTCGATGACGCCATTCGTATTAGTAACGGGACGGCGTTCGGATTGTCCTCCGGTGTGTGCACGAACCGGCAGGACGCGATCACGCGCTTCATCAATGAATTGCGCGTGGGAACAGTCAACGTGTGGGAAGTGCCAGGGTACCGGATCGAACTGACGCCGTTCGGCGGCATCAAGGATTCCGGGCTTGGCTATAAGGAAGGTGTTCAGGAAGCGATGAAGAGCTTCACCAATCTGAAGACCTTTTCATTACCGTGGGAGTAAGAACGTGGCATTGAGTCTGAACGACATCCGTTCGTTATATGAGCAATATGGCAAGCTCGCCTATAGCGGCGAACCGGTGACGCAGCTTGAACATGCGCTGCAGAGCGGCGCACTGGCGGAAGAGGCGGGTGCCGACGATGAACTCGTCGCCGCCGCGTTTCTGCATGACCTCGGCCATCTGCTGAATCTGCAAGGTGAAACGCCGACGGAGCGGGGCATCGACGATCTGCATCAGTATTTCGCGCTGCCGTTCTTGCGGCCGGTGTTGTCGGACGCGGTGCTGGAGCCGATCCGGTTGCACGTCGACGCCAAGCGCTGTCTCTGCGCAATCGACGATGCGTACTTCGGCCAGCTTTCCGCTGATTCGGTGCGGAGCCTGGAATTGCAAGGCGGCATCTTCAGTAAGGAAGAGGCAGAAGCGTTCCTGCAGAAGCCCTACGCGGAAGACGCCTTGCGTCTGCGCAAATGGGACGACCGCGCAAAAGAAGAGAGCTGTGCGACGCCGGGGCTCGATCATTATTTGAGCGTAGTGGAACGTGTGATGCAGAAGCACGTGGCTGCCTGAACGGGGTGGTTTTCGGCTGAGCTTCGGGTGGGCTTGTTGTGCCAGTCGTTTTCAATTCTCGCGCCATTTCTGGCGCAGTCCATGCGTATCAAAATAACGCTTGCAAGGGGCCGTTTGGCTCGCTAGAATCTCGCTCTTTCGTGCTTCGGACACCGGAGCACGGGAAGCGGG